>JANMBA010000277.1:0-8282 GCA_031360105.1 Novosphingobium sp. | reverse complement strand
GGGCTTGGCCGGTCTGGGTTTAGTGGTGCGCCAGCTCTTCCTTGATGCGCAGCTTTCGTTTCTTGAGGAGTTGGATGGTCGAAAGATCAGGCATCGGGCGGCGCAATTCATCGGCAAGTTTACGTTCAAGGCCATCATGTTTGAGCTGCAATGCGCTGAAATGCGACTGTTCCATAAAGGAGTCTCCTTATTGTTCGCCCCCAGGGGCTGCGGATCTCCGCCGGGTCCCGACTCGGTCGCCGAAGGGTCACTGCAATTGTCATAGAACCATATTAAGCCTAGGTTGCGAAGTGCCTGCGTAAAGCTATGCGGCAGGGCGATTCCATCTCGCGACCAGTTGGGCCGCACTGAACAGGCAGCATAAGGGTGACTACGTGTGAACGAAGAGGAAATGAAAAAGCGCCTCGACGTGCTGCGCACCGAGCACCGCGACCTTGATGCCGCGATCGACGCGTTAACCGGCGCGGGCAGCACCGACCAACTCCAGATCGCCCGCCTCAAAAAACGCAAACTGTTGCTCAAGGATCAAATCGCAATCTTCGAGGATTACCTGATCCCGGATATAATTGCGTAAGTTCGTTGGGTGCGCGCTTGGTTTCCGTCAAATACCACGGCTTGCTAATCCTGCCCGAGCAGGCCTTCCGACCCGGCGACCTACCAAGAAAACGTCCCCGCAAGGGACAGTCCCAAAATGGTGTGCGCAACTCTCCCGCCCCGGTTGGCAGACTTGGGCTGAGCGGCCTAGCGGAGACGACATGGGAACGCCGTCCAGCATCAATCCGCGGATCATCGAAGGCCTCTATTGCGAAGCACTGGTCTTGTCGGACGAGGTGCGGGCGGCGTTCGCCTTGTCAGGGCGGATGGATGCGGCTGGCGAAGAGGACGCAGCGCGGGTCGCGCTGTCGTGCGAGGCGCTGCGCACCACCACCCGGATGATGCATGCGTTGGCCTGGTTGCTTAATCACCGCGCCTATTTTTCGGGCGAGCTGTCCGAATTTCAGCTGCGCCGCTATGGCAAGCTGACCGATTTTCCAGAAGGCGATCCCGATCGCTTGGCACTGCTCGATCAGCCGGTTCGCGGCTTGGCCGGGGCTACGGAGCGCTTCCATGCCCGGCTCAAGCGGCTCGACAACGGTTGGCGCGAACGCGCGAGCGATGCGCCGAGCGCGATTGCCGCGCTGCGCGAACGGCTGGGCCAGCAGCTGCGCACCTGATTGCGGCTCGACAGCCGCTTACGTAATACCCATATCGGAACCATGGAAGCACCCCCACAGCCTTGGCCCACCGGCCTGAGTGAACAGTGCGAGCCGCTGGTGCGCCGCGTGCTGGCCCCCAATGCCTCGCCTTACACCTTCACCGGCACCCAGACTTACCTGGTCGGCGCGGGCGCTGAGGTGGCGGCGATCGATCCGGGACCGGCTGGGACGGGCGCGGCAGGCCATGCCGATACGCACGGTGAGGGTCATGTCGCGGCGATCATCGCGGCGATCGGCGATGCCCGGCTGAGCGCCATTATGTGCACGCATACTCACCGCGATCACTCGCCTGCGGCGGCCGAATTGCAGCGGCTAACTGGCGCGCTGATTATCGGCTGTGCCCCGCTGGTGATCGAAGACGATGGCCCGCGCGCCGATGCGGCGTTCGATCCGGACTATGCGCCCGACCGCGTGTTGGCGGACGGCGAGCAGCTGAGCGGCCCCGATTGGACGATCACCGCGGTGGCGACCCCCGGCCACACCAGCAACCATTTGTGCTATGCGCTGGAACAAAGCGGCGCGCTGTTCACTGGCGATCACGTGATGGCCTGGTCAACCAGCGTGGTCTCGCCCCCAGACGGCGATATGGCGGACTATATGGCAAGCCTGCAAAAGCTCTATGACCGCGAAGATCAGGTCTATTATCCGGCGCACGGCCCAGCGGTGACCAATCCGCGCCAGCTGGTGCGCGGCATGCTGGGCCACCGCCGCAGCCGCGAGGCGCAAATCCTGCGATTGCTGGAGGCAGCTCCGCAAGCGATCGCCGCGATGGTGCCGGTGATGTACAAAGGCCTCGATCCACGGCTGAACGGCGCGGCGGGGCGTTCAGTGCTCGCTCACCTGATTGACCTCAGGCAGCGCGGCCGCGTGACCAACGAAGGCGACACATGGCAGCCGAGCTAAGCAGACCGGCACCGGCGCGCGCCTTGCTGACCTTGCCAGCGGTGGCCGCGCTGGGATTGCTGGCGCTGGGCGGGTGGTATGCGCTGAAGTCGCTGGCCCCCGATCATGGCGATCCGGTCGCGGCCAGTCTGCTGGCGTTTGAAAAGCAGGACCGCCTGACGGTCTTCTCGGCGCAACTCGCACTGGTCAGCGCTTCGGAAGACGCGCGTGTATTCGGCATGCTCAAAAGCAAGCAGGTCGCAGTGATCCCGGCGCGGGTCGATTATTCACTCGATCTGACGCAGATGACCCCGGCGCGGATGAACTGGGATCAGGGCAAGCAAACCCTCGACGTCACCCTGCCACCGCTGCAACTTTCGCGCCCCAATCTGGACGAAGCCCATGCGCAATACTTGCGCGAAGGGGTGTGGATTACCGGCGAGGCGCAGGCCAGGTTGACCCGTGACAATACGCTGGTGGCCGAACGGCAAGCCGCCGATCAGGCGAGGAACCCGGCGCTGCTGACGCTCGCCCGCAGCGCTGCCAAAGACGCGATCCGCCAGAATCTGGCGATCCCGCTGCAAGTGGCGGGTTACGGCGCGGTCAGCGTGACCGTGCATTTCGATGGTGAGCCGGCGGGCCGCTGAACCGGCTGACGCTACGGCGCTGGTGCGCTGAGAAATTTCCGCTATAGTTTGTAGCTGGTCGCGCAGTTGTTGGGAGGCAATGGCATGGCATCGCTTGCACCGTTCGAAGACCGCCCCGCTTTAGCCGAGCGGTTTGCGCTGAAAATGGCCGTGGCTATGGCGCTGATAGTGGTGCTCGGCTTTTCGACTCAACTGGCGATGGGCCGCTCGACCTTCGCCTCGCCGCTGCGGGTTCACCTCCATGCGGTGGTGTTCATGGGCTGGGTCGCGATCTTCGTGACGCAATCGTATCTCGCCACGCGTGGGCCGGTGGCGCTGCACCGCAGGCTGGGCTGGCTGGCGACCGGCTGGGTCGGCCTGATGATTACCATGGGTTTCGTGGTGACGGTGACGATGGCGCGCAATGGCACGGTGCCGTTCTTCTTCATGCCGCAGCAATTCCTGATCGCCGATCCGCTGACCGTGCTGATGTTTGCCGCGATCACCGCCTATGCCATCGCCAACCGCAAACGCACCGATTGGCACGCACGGCTGCATCTTTGCGGAATGGCGCTGATCATCGCGCCAGCATTCGGCCGCTTGCTGCCGATGCCCTTGCTCTCGCCGTACGCACTCGAAGCGGCTACGACGGCCACGCTGATTTTCCCGCTCGCCGGAATGATCCGCGACAAGCGCAAGCTGGGCCGGGTCCATCCGGCGTGGTTGATCGGTGCCGCAGCAATCATCGGCAACATTCTGCTGTTCGACGTGATTGCCTATTCGCCGCTGGGTGTAAGCATCTATCACTTGGCCACCGCCGGTTCGCCCGGGGCTTCGGTGCCTGGGCTTGAATTCCCCGCGCCGCCTGCTGGAGGCTTGATCACCGGTCGGTGAACGCCCATTGAAGAGGGTATGACCGACCAGCCACTCAGCCTCACCGGCCTCGACTTGCGCGCCGAAATTGACCGTCTGCGGAAAGATCGCAATGCGATCATCCTGGCGCACTATTACCAACGCCCGGAAATTCAGGACCTCGCCGACTATATCGGCGACAGTCTTGAGCTTTCCAAAAAGGCCGCCGCCACCGATGCGGAGGTGATCGCGTTTTGCGGGGTCAAATTCATGGCCGAAACCGCCAAGATCCTCGCGCCCGAAAAGATCGTGGTATTGCCCGATCTCAACGCCGGTTGCAGCCTGGAAGATAGCTGCCCGCCCGAAAAGTTCGCGCAGTTTCGCAAGGCGCATCCTGATCACATCGCGCTGACTTATATCAACTGCTCGACCGAGGTGAAGGCGCTGAGCGATATCATCGTCACCTCATCCAGCGCTGAAACGATCCTCGCGCAAATCCCCAAGGACCAGAAGATCATCTTCGGCCCCGACCGGCATCTGGGCGGTTACCTGTCGCGCAAGTTCGACCGCGAGATGCTGTTATGGCCCGGCGTGTGCATCGTCCACGAAGCCTTCAGCGAGACCGAGCTGATCAAGCTCAAGGCGCAGCACCCCGGCGCACCGGTCGCCGCGCACCCCGAATGCCCGCCGCACATCGCCGACCACGCCGATTACATCGGCAGCACCAGCGGCATCCTGCAATTCGCCAAGACCTTCATCGGCGACACCCTGATCGTCGCGACCGAACCGCACATCATCCACCAGATGGAACTGGCGATCCCGGGCAAAGTGTTCATCGGCGCGCCGGGCGCCGACGGCCAGTGCAGTTGCAACATTTGCCCCTACATGGCGCTCAACACGCTGGAGAAGCTGTATCTGGCACTGCGCGATTTGCGCCCGCGGATCGAGATCGAGGAAGGTCTGCGGTTGCAAGCGAAGAAGAGCCTGGACCGGATGCTGGAGCTGGCGGGCGGGACGGTGGGGATGGGCGATCTGGGGGCGCGGTGATCTACTGGTCGGAGTTTAGTTGGGAAGCGTTTGCAACGTTAGCCACAGGCCTCGCTGCCGTTTGTGCTGCGTTTTGGATTGGGCGGAAACAAACGAACATCCAAATTGCGCAAGTGGAACTCCAACGCATGACACTGAGAGCTGAGCTCTTTGATAGGCGCTATGAAGTCTATGAATTTACACGTGTTTTCTTGACCAAAATTAATACGGTAAATGAAGGCGATAAAATTGATTTGGGTGCGGATTGGGTGCGGAATTTCCTCAGCGCCATGCAGAAATCAAAGATCTTATTTTCACGCGCTGTCTTTGTCGGCTTAGATCAAATTTGGCGAAAGGGTGTCGAGTTTTCTGCCTTAAAGGAAGAGATGGGCGAAATTTACCGAGAAGAGGGCCACTACGGTGCCGGCAATCCCGAGCGAAAGAAAAATGCAATGACGTGGCTCTTCGATCAGTTGGAAACGCTTCCTGAATTGTTCGAGGAGCTAAATTTGGGCTCGTTGGCTGGCTTGGCCCCCTAGCTCTGCCCCTTAGTTGTTTCGATTGCCCCCAACCCAGGATGCGCTGAGCCACAGGAAAAGGATTTCGCAAAAGGACATCACGCGACGAATACGATATTCCTCCCCAGAACGGAGAGGGGAAGCGCTTGCGATGCCGGGGCCGGTTGAAGCCGGAACGAGTTGTTCAGCAATGAAGTCAGCGTTTCCCCCTTCCCCGTCTACCCTGAGCCTGTCGAAGGGCTGTCCTTCTTCTTGGGGCCGGGGGGTGCCTCACGAAGAAAAGTGCAATCCTTCGACAAGCTCAGGATGAACGGGGTTTGGGGAGGTTTGACCTTGTCCTAGTGCACCAAATGCACTATCATCCCCTCCATGGTCACCTTGCATCGCGGGCCGAACTGGAAGGTTTCGGTCTATGGCCGTGAGCATGGGCGGGCGCATTTTCATATTGAAGGGCCGGGCTTCCGGTGCTCGGTGGAGATCGCCACGCTTGAGGTGATCGTCGGTACAGTGCCATCCGCAGTGATCCGCGAAGCCCTTGGCTGGGCGCGCGATCAGCAGGCGGAATTGACGGCAAAGTGGCAGGAGTTGAACCCATGAACAGCGACACAATGCGCACCATCCGCAATGCCAAGACGCTTGGCGAACAGCGCTTGCGGATCGAATGGTCGGATGGGACCGTGGCCGAAATCGCCGCGCCGCAAGGCAAGGGCCAAGTCGAACTGGGCGACTGGGGCCACAGTCTGGTCTGGCCCGATGGTACCGAGATCGGCGCAGACAGTCTATGGCTCGACACACTCGACGCGATCGGGCGCGGCGATGCGCGGCACTTCCTCGAATGGCGGCTCGCTCATGGTCTGTCTTTGTCTAAAGCCGCCGATGCCTTGGGCTTGGCGCGGCGAACGGTGGTCTATTATTCAAATGGCGACCGGGCCGTTCCTAAGACCGTGCTGCTGGCCTGCAAAGGTTGGGAAGCCGAGCGGCCAAAGCGCCAGGCGGCCTAACTCACCCGCTCAAAACTAAAATCCCCCTCTCCCCGCCTACCCTGAGCCTGCCGAAGGGCTGTCCTTCTGCTTGAGGCCGAACGTGACGCGCGCGAAAAAGTGCAATCCTTCGACAAGCTCAGGATGAACGGGGTTTGGGGGCGCGGTGAGAGGGCTAAATCAGCAGCTGCATATCAGCCAGCAAAGCCGGGCAGGGAACCGCTGTTCCCTGCCCGGCACATGTTCTGGCAGCCGTTGTGCACGCAGACCTGCGCGCCGATTGTTCAGCCGAACATCACGTCGGTGACCAGCAGCGCATCGCCCATCACGCCGATGCTGAGGTCGGCCAGGCCATCGCCGTTGACGTCGCCTGACAGCACCCCGCCCGAATAGCGTAGTTCGCCGGCGTGGCCCGTGAATGCGCCGCTGCCGATCCAGGTGAAATCGACCCCGGTGCCGGTCAGATCGATCGTGTCATGCCCGCTTTGGAAATCGGCGATCTTGTCGCCCTTTTCGATCAGATGGAACGCGAAGGTATCGTTGCCCGCACCGCCCCACAGGGTGTCCGCGCCTTCGAACCCGTCAAGCACGTCGTCCCCGCCCAGGCCCTTGAGCACGTTGGCAACCGCGTTGCCCCACAGCACATCGCGCTGCGATCCGCCGATGCCGTTTTCGATCGTGGTCGCATAGGCGATCGACAGGTTCATGAATTCGGTTGCATTGACGCCGTGGACCCCGGTGTCAGCCGCGATGCTGGCCTCGTTGTGGGCAATCGCGGGATTGGCCAGATTATCGACAAACGCCTGGCTCCGCACCGCGAATGGAGTGCCGCGGATATCACCCAGCGCGATCCGCGCGGCGGTAATCTCCGACAACGTGGGAATTGCCTGCCCGACCGAACTGAACGATCCGGCATGCAAATCGAGGAACACCGATGCGTTGAAGCCCGACAAGTCGATCGTATCGTTGCCGCCGCCATCGTAGATCGACAAATACGGAAACTTGTTGGCGCTGAAATCGTAAATGTCGCGGCCGGCGTTCGAATTGAACCCATAGGTGGTATCACCCGCGCGCGTGCTCAGATCGGCACCATATTTAGCCTGGATGGTCAAAATGTCATGCAGCAAAGGCGATTGCGCATTGCCGAATTGCAACGTGGACCAGTCCCGGATTGAGGCACCGGTTTCCTCGGCCGCCCAATAGGACATGATCGAATACTGCGTACTGTCCTGCGCATATTCGGCATAATTGGAATAGGTCAGATCAAGGTTGGGATCATAATTGTAAGAACCGGGGTGCGACAGCCCGAGTGTATGACCCAGTTCGTGAACCAACGTGGTGGCACCATAGCCGTTGAAGCCCAGCCAGTTGTTAGTCCAATTGGCCCGCGGATCGGCAATGAACACATCGCTCTGGAACTGGTAGCCCTGCTTGGCCGGATAAAAGGCATAGGCCTGCGCCGGATCAAAGCTGTTGGCGAGCCGGATATCGGCGCCGGTGCCCTTCACCTCGACGAAGGTGATCGGGACCAGATCGTCCCACAGCTTGATCGAATCGCGGGCTTCAGCGCGCTGGGCGGTGTTGAATGGCGAGGGGAAATAGCCCGCGGTGAACCCCAGCGTCGGGTTGTTATAGAGCCCGGTCAGATGGGTCTTTTCCAAGAAACTGAACGTCACAATGCCATTGGGCACCTTGAGCGTGGTACCCGAATCGATATGGCTGATCACACCTGGCAGCCCGATCACCGGCTTGCCGTTGAACGTCTCTCCGACATGGGTGTCGAGGCTGTAGCCGAGCGGGGCGGTCGGCGCTGTCCGAACGTCTTCGAGCGCGGTCTTGTCACCCAGCAACTCGAATGCGTCACGGCCTTCGCGCTGTGCATCGCGCGCGGTGTAAAGATAAAGGGGGTCTCTGCTTGGCATGATAGCTCCCGTGCAAGGATGATTGGCAACCAGACTCGTTACAATTGTAACCACAGCCTAGCGCGGTTGATTACAAAAGCAAATTGCCGTTAACCATCTATCTGATCGGCAGCCCGAACATCAGATCACGGACATATTTGACTGGCGGCGAGCCATAGCTGAGCACCTGATCGTTGTAGCGCCGCAGCGAATACCCTGCGCCCCAGCGCCGCTTGGCTTC
>JANMBA010000108.1:0-22271 GCA_031360105.1 Novosphingobium sp. | reverse complement strand
TCAGTAATCGCAGAAGTAGCGCGCAGTTCGAGCCCGGTGAACTTGCGCTTGAGCACGATGTTGACCGTGCCGGCGATCGCGTCGGTGCCATAAACCGGGGCGCCGCCAATCGAAACGCGGTCGATCCGGTCAACCAGAATGACCGGAATGACGTTCAGATCGACTTGCGTTCCCGGCGAGGCGTTGCCGAAAATCGTCGTCACATTCGATGAAACGACGCGCCGCCCGTTAAGCAAAGTCAGCGTGCGGTTCGAACCCAGCCCGTAGGTGTTGATGAAGTTGACGCCTTGGCCAAACGTCCCTTGCGCACCTTGCGGGGTAACCGAGCCGCGGAAACCTGGAATTTCATTGAGCGCGTCAGCGACATTGGTCAGCCCGCGATCCTCGATATAGTTGGCGCCAACGGTTACAACCGGTTCCTTGCCCGACAGGTTGGGCAGGCGAATACGCGAGCCGGTGACGACAATACCTTCGCCCTTGTCTGAGCCGTCGGCATTCGTCTCCGCTACGTCGCAGGTCCCGTCGGCGTCGGTATCGAGGCAGTTAGCGGTCGGCCCTGGAGCGGCGACCTGAGCGCTGGCCATGCTGGACCCGGCGAACCCGATCAGGGCGGCGGCAAGCGCGGCACTCTGCAAGCAGGTGGCACTGGAAAACGCGGACTTACGGAAAAAATTCATGCTGGCGCCCCTTGTTTTTGATTTTGGTTTGTCGAACCTGAAATACTGGAAAAACGTGCTGCAACGATTTGACGGGCGGACCCCCCCAGGCTCCGCTCGCAGAATCAGATAGCAAGCGGGATGCGTTATCTGTCGCAGGCTGGCAATTCTCGAAATGCGGTACAGAAATTTTCGGAAAGGCTTGTGGTGAATTTGCCACAGGCTCAATCAATCCAATGCCTTATTTGTAGTGCGCGATGACCTCGCTCGCCGCTTGACGCTAGCCGCCGCGCTGTTTAATCGCTCGGTTAAACGCGGAAGAGGACTCGGGCTCATGGCTACAGCTTATATTGTCGATGCAGTGCGGACTGCTGGCGGGCGCCGCGGCGGGCGTCTGGCAGGAATCCACCCGGTCGATCTGGCCGCAGCCAGCCTTGATGCGCTGGTCGCGCGTAGCGGGATCGATCCCGCCGGTATTGATGACGTGGTAATGGGCTGCGTCAGCCAGGGCGGCGAGCAGACCAACCAGATTGGCCGCAATGCGGTGCTGGCTTCCAAGCTGCTGCTGCAATCGACCCCCGCCGTTACGATTGACCGGCAGTGCGGATCATCGCAGCAGGCGATCCAGTTTGCCGCGCAGGCGGTGATGAGCGGCACGCAGGACGTGGTGATCGCGGCCGGGGTTGAAAGCATGACCCGCGTGCCGATGGGCTCGACCACGATGTTATACCTCAAGGAAGGGCTGGGCGGTTCGCGCTCGCCCGGCCTGGCCGAGAATTACCCCGGACCGGGCTGGACCCAGTTCGCCGGGGCCGAGATGATTGTCAAAAAACACGGCCTGACCAAAGACGCGCTCGACCGGTTCGCGTTTGAGAGCCACCAGAAGGCGATTGCCGCGACTAACAGCGGCGCGTTTGCAGGCGAGATTATCCCGATTGCGAGCGAAACGGCCGATGGCCCGGCGCAGCACACGATTGACGAGGGGATCCGGTTCGAAGCGACGCTGGAAGGGATCGCCGGGGTTAAACTGCTGAGCGAAGGCGGCGCGCTGACCGCTGCGACATCAAGCCAGATTTGCGATGGCTCGTCGGCGGTGCTGGTGGTCTCGGAGGAAGCGCTCAAGCGCTACAATCTGACGCCGCTGGCGCGGATCCACACGCTGACGGTAACTGCGGGCGATCCGGTGATCATGCTGGAGGAACCGCTGTTCGCCACCGACAAGGCGTTGGCCCGGGCCGGGTTGAACATTGGCGATATCGATCTGTACGAGGTCAACGAGGCGTTTGCGTCGGTGCCGATGGCATGGCTCAAGCACACCGGGGCAGACCCTGCGCGGCTGAATGTCAACGGCGGCGCGATTGCGCTGGGGCATCCGCTCGGCGCTTCGGGCACCAAGCTGATGGCGACTTTGCTCCACGGACTGAAAGCGCGCGGCAAGAAATACGGTTTGCAGACGATGTGCGAAGGCGGCGGGGTCGCTAATGTCACCATCGTTGAAATGGTCTGATCCTTCGACACGGTTCGGACTGCGTCCTCGCCTCCTCGGGACGAACGGGGAAGTGAATTGATTTGAAAAAGCCGTTCGTCCGGAGGAGCCGAAGCTGGAAGCTGAGGCGTCTCGAAGGATTGGCGCGGATTTATAGGAGAAATTGAATGAAGCTTGATAACACTGTCGCCGCTGTCGTTACTGGCGGCGCATCTGGGCTTGGTGCTGCCACTGCCCGCGCGCTTGCCGCCAAGGGCGTCAAGGTTGCGCTGTTCGATTTGCAGAAGGACAAAGGCGAGGCGGTTGCGGCCGAAATCGGCGGGATTTTCTGCGAGGTCAACGTGACCTCGGATGACAGCGTCGAGGCCGGATTCGCCAAGGCGCGCGCGGCGCACGGACAAGAGCGCGTGTTGGTCAACTGCGCTGGTACCGGCGCGGCGATGAAGACCGCCAGCCGCTCTAAGACCGACGGCTCGATCAAGTTCTATCCGCCTTCGGCGTTTGATTGGCTAATCCAGATCAATCTGGTCGGCACCTTTCGCTGCATCGCGATGTCGGCGGCAGGGATGCTGACGCTCGACCCGCAGAACGAAGACGGCGAGCGCGGCGCAATCGTCAACACCGCCAGCGTCGCGGGCGAAGATGGCCAGATGGGCCAGGTCGCCTATGCCGCGTCGAAGGCCGGGGTGATCGGCATGACCCTGCCAATCGCTCGCGATCTGATGAGCGAGGGGATCCGCGTCAACACCATCCTGCCAGGGATTTTTGAAACCCCGCTAATGCTGGGCGCGCCGCAAGCGGTTAAGGATGCGCTGGCCGCATCGGTGCCGTTCCCCAAGCGGCTGGGCAAGCCTGAGGAATATGCTGGCCTGGCGCTGACCATGATCGAAAACGGCTATTTCAACGGCGAAGACGTGCGGCTGGACGGCGCGATCCGCATGGCCCCGCGCTGAGATGAGCTACACCCAGATCAGCCTCGACATCAGCGAAGGCATCGCCACGCTCACGCTTAACCGGCCTGAGAAGATGAATGCGTTCACCAATACAATGATGAACGAGATCATTGACGCGATCGACCAGACCGATGCCGATGACAGCGTCCGCGCCGTTATCTGCACCGGCGCGGGGACGCGGGCGTTTTGTGCCGGGGCTGATCTGACCCCTGACGATGGCCGCGCGGTCTTTTCAGACGCGAACCCGGTCGATGACTTGTCCGATCCGCGCGTCCGCGATGGCGGGGGCAAGCTGACCTTGCGGTTGTTCCAGTCGAAAAAACCGCTGATTTCGGCCTGCAACGGCGCGGCCGTGGGGGTGGGCGCAACCATGCAACTGCCGATGGATATTCGCCTCGCTAGCGATAATGCGCGGTTCGGGTTCGTGTTCGCGCGGCGCGGGATCGTGCCTGAGGCTTGCTCAAGCTGGTTCCTGCCCAAGGTGGTCGGGATCAATCAGGCGCTCGAATGGTGCATGACCGGGCGGATTTTCGATGCGCAGGAGGCGCTGCGCGGCGGGCTGGTCCGCTCGGTCCACCCACAGGGCGAGCTGATCGATGCCGCGCGCGGGATTGCGCGCGAGATCGCCGACAATACCTCGGCGGTTTCGGTCGCGATGACCCGCGCGATGCTGTGGCGGCTGCCCTCTGGCGATCACCCGATGGCGGCGCATCAGGTTGATAGCCGGGCGATTTACCGGCTGTCCAAGGGGCTTGACGCTACGGAAGGTGTGCAAAGCTTCCTCGAAAAGCGGCCTGCGGTCTTCCCGGCCCGCGTTTCTGCCGATATGCCCGATTTCTACCCATGGTGGGGTGAGGAGCCTCCTTACGCATGAGCCAGGCGATCGAACAAGCTGCATCAGAAGCGCCGCCCGGCGCGCGCGAACACTTGCTCGAAACCGCCTCGACGATCATGCGCGAGGGCGATATTGTCGATATCTCGCTATCCGAACTGTCGCTGCGCTCGGGGCTGAACTCGGCCTTGGTCAAATACTATTTCGGCAACAAGGCCGGGCTGATGAAGGCGCTGCTTGACCGCGATATGGATGGGATCGTCCACGAGGTGGATGCCTTGATGGCTAAGGACATGGCCCCCGATGTCCGGCTCAAGCGGCATATCGGTGCGGTGGTCGATACCTATTTCAAAACGCCATACCTCAACCGGCTGCTGATGCGGCTGGTGCGTGACAGCGATATTGAGGAAGCCCACCGGATCGCTGATTCCTATCTGACCCCGATCAGCCGGGCTTATGATAAATTGATCGCGGATGGGGTGAAACAAGGCGTGTTCCGCAATGTCGATCCGCAGCTGTTCTATTTCACTGTCACTGGCGCGGCAGACCGGTTCTTTTCGGCCCGGCTGGTGCTGCGGCACTGCTTTGATACCGACACCCTGACCGAACAGCTGCGCGATCGCTATCGCGAGCATTGCATCGATTTCATCATGGCTGGTATCCTCGCCAAATAATGCCCGCGTCAGCTGACTCCAAGTGGCACGTCGGCGTGATCGGCGGATCGGGGCTGACCGCCGGACTGGCGCTGGACGGCGCTCAGGTGATCGAAGTGGCCAGCCCGTTCGGACTGCCCTCGGCGGCAGTCACCACCGGCACCCTGTCGGGCGTGCGCTTCACCTTTCTGCCGCGCCACGGCGCGGGCCACGCGCTCCCGCCGTCGCAGATCAATTACCGCGCCAATATCGATGTGCTCAAACGCTGCGGCGTGACTGACCTGATCGCGCTTTCAGCCGTCGGTTCGCTGAACGCGGCGATGGCGCCGGGTGAGTTGGTGGCGGTAGATCAATTTATCGATCGGACCACCGCGCGCGACGGCAGCTTTTTTGGCCCCGGCCTGGTCGCGCACGTCGGCTTGGCCGATCCGGTCTGTCCGCGGCTGCGCGCCGGGCTGGTCGCGGCGGTGCAAGCGGAAGACGCGCTGGTCCATGATGGCGGCTGCTATATCGCGATCGAAGGTCCACAGTTTTCAACCCGCGCTGAAAGCCGGTTGTACCAAAGCTGGGGCAGCGATGTGATCGGGATGACTGGAATGCCCGAGGCCCGCCTCGCCCGCGAAGCCGAGCTGCCATACGCCATGCTGGGCATGGTCACTGATTACGATAGCTGGCGCGCGGAAGACGCCGGGGTTGAAACGGCAGACGTGATTGCAGTGATGCAGCGCAGCGCGGCGCTGGCACGGCGGATTGTGGAACGGTTGGCCAGATCGCTGCCGGGCAGCCGCTCGCCCAGCCAGATTGATACGGCGCTCGATGGAACGATTATGACCGCGCCGGCCGCGCGCGATCCAGCGTTGGTGGCGCGGCTGCAAGCAGTCGCTGGAAGGGTGCTGAAATGAGCGAAGTTGTGCTGTATGATTACTGGCGTTCGTCGGCCGCTTACCGGGTGCGTATCGCGCTGAATCTGAAGGGCGTGGCCTATCGCAGCGTGCCGATTGACCTGAGCCAGGGGGCGCAATCGGGCGCGGATTACATGGCGCTCAACCCGCAAGGGCTGGTGCCGGCGCTGGCGATTGACGGCCTGCTGCTGACGCAAAGTCTGGCGATTATTGATTACCTTGATGCCAATTTCCCGGACCCGCCGATGGTCTCGTCCGATCCCGCCAGCCGCTCGCGCACATTGGCGCAGACCCTGATCATCGCCGCAGACATTCATCCGATTAACAATCTGCGGGTGCTCAATTACCTGCGGCGCGAGCTGGGGCAGGGTGAGGATGCGGTCAATCGTTGGTATCGCCACTGGATCGCTGAGGGGCTGACCGCGCTCGAAGCGCAGGCTCCTGAGCAGCGCCTGTTCGGTGGAGCGCAGGCCAATTTGGCGGATGTCTGTCTGGTGCCACAACTGGCCAACGCCCGGCGGTTCGATCAGCCGCTGGAACTTTATCCCAAACTGGTGGCTATTGACGCGGTGCTGCGCGAACTGCCCGCCTTTGCCGCCGCCGCGCCGGAAGCCGTTAAAATTTGACCCGCGCCTTGCGCCCGCGCTGGCTTGCCCTTAGCAAATTGGTGGCCAGAGGAACCAGTTTGCCATGCCGGCCCATCAGACCCGCCTGACCGATTTCCTGCCGTATCTGCTGTCGATCACCTCGAACGCGGTGAGCGACCGGATTGCCGATCAGTACCGCGCGCATTTTGGGCTCAAGATCCCCGAATGGCGCGTGATGGCGGTGCTGGGTGATCTGGGCGCGGCAACCCAGCGCGCGCTGGTTGAGGCGACGCGGATGGACAAAGTCGCGGTTAACCGGGCGTGCAAAGTACTCGAAGATCGCGGGCTGCTGGCGCGCCAGCCCAATGCGGCTGACGGGCGTTCGCATCATCTTGCGCTCACCGGGGCTGGTGAAGAAGTTTACGGCGCGATCATGCCGATTGCTCTGGCGATGGAGGCGCGGATGTTTTCTGCCTTGAGCGCAGCCGAACGCGGCCTATTCAAAGACTTGCTCCAGCGCATCCGCGCGCAAGCCGAAATGACGGGAACCAAGCTATGAAACTCGCCTCTATGCCGCACGGCCGTGATGGCCGTCTGGTCGTGGTCTCCAGCGATCTGGCCTGGTATGCCACCGCGACGCATGTGGTGCGCACGCTGCAAGGCGCGCTTGACGATTGGGAGCGGCACGAACCGGCGCTGCACGCGCTGGCGACCGAGCTGGAACATGGCGCGATCCCGCGCGAACGGTTCCACGAACGCGAGGTCGCCGCGCCCTTGCCGCGCGCTTACCAGTGGGCGGACGGTTCGGCTTACGTCAATCACGTCGAACTGGTGCGCAAAGCCCGCGGCGCCGAGCTGCCGGGCAGCTTCTGGTACGATCCGCTGATGTACCAAGGCGGCAGCGACGATTTGCGCGGTGCGCGCGCGCCAATCGCGCTGGGGGATGAGGCGTGGGGCTGCGACATGGAGGCGGAGATTTGCGTGATCACCGGCGATCTGCCGCAAGGGGTGAGCGCCGCCGATGCGCTGGACCAGGTGCGGCTGGTCGGCTTGGTCAACGATGTCTCGCTGCGCAACTTGATTCCGGGCGAACTGGCCAAAGGGTTCGGCTTCGTCCAGTCCAAACCGGCCACGCACTTTTCACCCGTGTTCGTCACCCCGGACGAGCTGGGCGCGGCTTGGCATGGCGGGCGGCTGAGCGGTGTGCTGGCGGTCGATCTCAACGGCCAGCCGTTTGGCCGGGCCGATGCGGGCGAAGATTGCACGTTCGACTTCGGCACACTGCTGGCACACTTGGCCAAGACCCGCCGGATCGGCGCGGGGTCGATCATCGGTTCGGGGACGGTGTCCAACCGCGACCCCGATGGCTCGCCGGGGCGGCCGGTCGCAACGGGCGGGCGCGGTTATTCGTGCATCGCCGAACTGCGGATGATCGAAACGATTGCCACGGGCGCGGCTGAAACGCCGTTCCTGCGCTATGGCGATACCGTCCGGATTGAACTGCGCGATGCCGCCGGACACAGCATCTTCGGCGCGATCGAGCAGGACGTGGTCAGACTTTAAAAACAAACGCCGGCCCGGGTATCCCCGGACCGGCGCTTGTTCGCCCCCACAGGCAATCAGATTACTGTCCGGGTTTGTGGCTGAAGGCGTCCGAGATCGAGCAGGCCGCTGGCCCCAGGATCACGATGAACAGCACCGGCAGAATGAACAGGATTAACGGCACCGTCATAATTGCGGGCAGCCGCGCGGCTTTTTCTTCGGCACGCATCATCCGGTCGTTGCGGAATTCGGCCGATAGCACGCGCAGCGCCGAGGCCAGCGGGGTACCATAACGCTCGGTCTGGACCATGGTGGTGGTCACCCCCTTTACCGCATCGAGATTGACACGGTAGGCCAGGTTTTCGAAGGCTTGGCGCCGCTCGCTGAGGAAGGCCAGTTCGATCGCGGTCAGTGCGAATTCGTCGCCCAGCTCGGGATAGGCCCGGCCCAGTTCGCGGGCCACGCGGTTGAACGCGGCATCAACGGTCAGGCCAGCTTCGGCGCAGATCACCAGCAGATCGAGCGCATCGGGCAAGCCCTTGCGGATCGCATCAGTGCGCTTCGAGATCAGGTTGCCGATATAGATTTCGGGGCCTTTGTAGCCCAGGCCGACTGCCGTGGCGAAAGCGGCGAGCTTTTTCATGCCGCCCCAGGTCGGGAAATAGTTGAAGCCATAGATCACCAGCGCGACGATCCCGCCGATCGCAATCGGCAGCACCATGCGCGCGAAAATCACTGCGATACCCAGCTCTTTCTTGCGGATCCCGGCTTGAGCCAGTTTCTGCTGGATCATCTCGACCTGGCTTTGCTGCAAGACCTTGAGCGAAGACAGCGTGTCTTTCATCTTGTCAGTGGTGTCGGTCTTGCGGACCAGGCTCGCGCGCTTGCGCGAACCTTGCGTCATCAGCCCGGATTTCAGCTGATCGCGGCGGTCGTTCAGCGCCTTCACGCGCTTTTGCATCGGATCGCGGATGGTGATCGCGGTATAAATCGCGAACAATACCGCAGTCACGGCCATAAACGCGAGCAGCGTACCGACCCAGATGACGTCGATGCCCATCAGCGTGGGTCCGGGCGGGGTGTTCAACATGATACTTGCTTTCCCTCGCTCAGATTTCAAAGCTGACCATTTTGGCCATGATGAACGCGCCCATCGACATCCACACCGCGCCGCCCATGCCGATGATGATCAGCCGGTCGTCGGTGAAAAAGCCGCCCAGATATTGCGGATTGATCCAGTAGATCATCCCGAACACGATGAACGGCAGCGACCCCACGATATAGGCGGAGGCCTTTGATTCCGAGCTCATCGCCCGGATCTTGAGCTTCATCTGCGCACGTTTGCGCAGCACGTCGGCCAGGTTTGACAGCGTCTCGGCCAAGTTGCCGCCGGTTTCGCGCTGGATCGCCAGGGTAATGCAGAAAAAGCTGAATTCAGGCGTGTTAAGCCGGTCGGCAGTGTCTTGCAGCGCCTCTTCCATGGTCTTGCCGATCCGCATCCGCTCGGTCACCAGCTTGAACTCCTCGCCCACCGGGCCGGGCACTTCGGTGGCGACCACCCCCAGCGTTTCGGACACCGGCAAGCCTGAGCGCAGCCCGCGCACCAGCAGCTCGATCGCGTCAGGAAACTTGGTGGTGAATTTGCCGGTGCGCTTTTTGATGAAGAAGTTGACGACCATGTGCGGCAGTCCGATCCCAACCAGCAGACCAACCCCCAATGCCAGCAAAATCGCACCGGTTTTCAGGAACAGCAGCACCGTCAGCGCCAGCGCCAGCCCTGCCGAAGCATAGGCATACTGCGCCAGGGTCCAGCTTTTGCCGGTGCGATGCAGCCGCATCGACAGCGCGGCCAGCCGCGATTCCGAACCGGCCAGCTGATGCAGCTTGGGCTTGCGGGCGGCCACCGCTTTGCGCAGCTGGGCCTCCACTTTGTCGATGGTGCTGTCGCTGTGGCGATAGCGCAGCGCCTCTAGCCGGCGCGCGCTTGCCTTGGCCGCCGATGGGCCTGACAGCGCCAGGTACCCCAGCACCATGATGCTCATCATGCCCATGGCAATCAGCAGGAGCTGCAAAATGCTCATCTGCGGTTCACGCCTTCCTTAACGGGGGCCCGCGCCGCATCAGCCGCGCTGCCCGGTTACGTCCTGCTTCAGACTGCCGCCGCCGCCGGGGCTTTGGTTTTCTTCGAGCTGGACAGCATGCCCTTGAGATCGAACTTGCCGAGCAGCGAGCTCTTCGGCTTGATCGCACCATCGATCACTTCGCCGTCGCCCACATTAAGCACCGACTTGGCAATATCGCGGATCACGCCGCCGGCCTTTGACGAACGGTTCGCGTCGGCAAAAGTCTGGCCAAGCTTCGCCGCATTGGTCGCCGCTTTGATGTCGTAAGGCACTGAGAAGTTGATCTTGCGCTCGATCGAAGCTTCAAAGTCAGCCTTGCTGATTTCGGCCAGACCCGACTGAACCTTGTTGGCGATCACAATCGGCTGAACATGCGCAGCATTGGCTTTGAGCCACGACAGGATGCGGATTGCATCGCGCGCCGAAGCCAGGGTCATTTCCGTAACCACCAGCACGACGTTTACATCGGCCAACAGGTTGGGGAAATTGATCAGCATGTTGCGCGGCAAATCGATCACGGTCATTTCGAACGCCTGGCGGAATTCTTCCTCCAGTTGCACGAACGCCGCACCGTCGGTCATCAGCGGCGAGCTCATCGGCGCTTCGGCCGAGAGGATCGCGAGGTGATCGTTGGCGCGGATCATCGCGCGTTCGATGAACAAGCCGTCGATCCGGCCCGGATTTTCGATCGCATCGGTCAGGCCGCGGCCCGGTTCCAGATCAAGCGCCAGCGCGCCCGTGCCGAAGTGCACATCCAGATCGAGCAGCGCCGTTGGGCTCTTCTCGTCCGCGCTGAACAACCAGGCCAGCGAGGTGGCGAGGGTCGAAGCGCCGACCCCGCCGCGCGTGCCGATCACGGCAGTGGAGATGTGCTTTTTCGCGGTCGCGGGATCGTGCTGTTTGGGATTGGCAAACACCGCCTGGGCATTGACCAGCGAATCGCGCACCTGACTGGGTGACAGCGGCTTGAGCAGATAGTCGTGAATTCCGCTGGCCAGCAGATCGCGGTACAGCCGCACATCATTGACCTGTCCGACCGCGATCACCACGGTTCCGGGCTCGCACACTTCGGCCAAGGCGTTGATATCGCTTAGCGGATCGCCGCTTTCCGACAGATCGACCATCAGGATATTGGGGCTGGCCGAGATTGACAGGGACTGGACCGCGTTGCGCAAGCCCCCCTTGTTGCACTTCTCGGGCTGCCAGCCCATTTCGATCACGACCGGGCGCAGCACATCAAGCGCGGCATCATCGCAGATGAAGCAGGCGAATGGATCGCGGCTGCCCTGTACGGCTGGTTTCCAAGGAGCATTCATGTCGTTACTTCCCTGACTGCGAAGATTGTTCCTTCAGGCCCTTTTCGCCTGTCGGAGGGGCGGTGCGGTAGCTGTCGATGGCTTTGGTGCCGCTCATTACGGTGGTCACGCCATTGCCGCTGGCGCCGTGCACCAGGTGCGAGGGATCGGCGACCATCGCGGCCATGTTGGAGTTGACCGCACAACCGTAATTGGCGTTGGTGCCGTTACCCAGATTGGTGTCCGAATTGTTTGACCAGTCGGGGCAGCCCGGCACCGTCGCTGACGAACGCGTCACGATGATCCGGGCCGTTCCGGGGCTGACATCACCCGGCGTGATCGGAGCTTCGCCACCCACCAGCATGCCATAACGGCCGGCCACGCCTTCGACCGCAGAGCGCGTGGTCTGGCTTTTCAGTGGATCGTCGACATAGATCCGGTCGCCATAGCGCAAGTCCATCGCCTCGAACCAGCCCGCGAGGCGGCGCTGTTCGGGGATCGAAACCCCGCCCGGGCCCGCCGCAATGTCGAGCGTGTAGTTGGAGACGGTGACCACCGCCTGATGGGTGCTTTCAAGGCTGCGGTTGCCGGGCATTCCGCCGCAACCGCTAAGCCCGATGGCCAGACCAAAGGTGAGGGCCGAAGCCAGCGCCTTGCGAGTGTTGAAATTACGCATGGTTCGTCACCTCTCAGTTCAGGCTGAAGCCGGGAGCAGCGTCATTGGCGCGGTCACCCTTCTTCTTCTTTTTGCTGTCCTTATCGCTGCCGCCGGCGGTCTGCGGCCCAGGCGCGCGGGCCGGAGCATCGAGTTCACCAATTTGCGGCCCGTTCGGGTTCTGCTGCGGGGCCGAGGTCGGTTGCGGACGAACCGCGCCCGATTTGCCATCGGTCTGCATGTTGCCGAACAGTTGCTGCGCGATATTGGCTGACTTGTAGCCATCGGTCGGCAGTTTGATGTCGTTGGCATTGACCGGCTGGACCAGATACGGGGTGACAATGATCACCAGTTCGCTCTCGCCCTTCTGGAAGTGGGTTGAGCGGAACAGCGAACCCAGGATCGGCAGATCACCGGCCCCCGGCAGCTTCTTGACCGTGCTCTGGGCTGAATTGCTCATCAGTCCGGCGATCATGAAGCTTTGGCCTGAGCCCAGCTCGACCGTGGTTTCCGCCCGGCGCACCGTCAGCGCGGGAACCTGGAAACCATTGATCGTGATCGCGCCCTGGCTTGACAGTTCGGACACTTCGGGCCGGACGCGGATCGAGATCCGGCCGTTCGACAAGACTGTCGGGGTGTAAGACAGGCTTACCCCGAAGCGCTTGTATTCGATCGAGGTGGTGCCAAGCCCCTGGCTGACCGGGATCGGATATTCGCCGCCGGCCAGAAAGTCGGCGGTTTCGCCCGACAGCGCGGTCAGGTTGGGTTCGGACAAGGTTGAGACCAGCCCAACCGATTCGCCCAGATCAAGCGCGCCAAGCAGATCGAGCCCGCCGACGCTGAGCAACCCGGCCAAAGTCGCGCCGACGCCGCCGGTGCTGATCGAGGTGCCGTCCTTGAGCACCAGCGTACCGGTGCTGGGATCGAGCGTGTAACCCTGGACCCGCGATCCGACGCTGAGCGGCAATTTGGGATCCGTGGCGATCGTGGTCGGAGCGCGGCCTTGGCCGATCCCGAATTTGAAACCACTTGTCCCATCGATGCTGGTCAGGTTGGTGCCGATATCGCGGATCAGCGAACGGCTGACTTCGGCAAACTTCACGTGCAGGTTAACCTGCAGCGGGGTCGCCATTTTCAGCCGGGTGATAACGTTGGCGTCCTTGCCGACAAAGGCCTGGACCAGCCGCTGGGCTTCCGCGGCATCTTCGGGCGCGGCCACGGTTCCCGTCAACAGGAAGGTGTTGGTGCCCATGGTAGAGACCGCGATTTTGGCATCGGGCATCGCCATGTGCAGCATCTGATCGACGCTATCGATGTTCGAGCCGACCCGGACATTGGCGGACCAGATCACGTCTCCCGCCGCATTGCTGGCATAGATGGTGGTTTCGCCGCCGGCCTTGCCAAAGACATAGAGTTGGCGCGAGCTTTTGACCTGGACGTCGGCCACTTGATCGTTGGCAACAAACACGTCGGTCATGTTGCCAGCAACAGTGACCAGCTGGCCGCGCCCGATCGAAAGCACAATGTCGTTAGCCGGACGGCTGACGCCTTGGGCCTGCGCGGCGGTGTTGGACAGCAGGGCCAGCGGTGCCACTGCACAGGCAGCAGACAGCAGGGTAAATACAAGGCGTTTCATCGTACGGCCTTTCTTCGCACCGGACTGGGCGGGATGAGACTGGGCGGGCTGAGCAAGGGTGTGCATGTCAGTTCCCTCCAACCGGTTCGGCGGTGGTGGTTTTGCCGCGCGTCACCCGGACCACAGTGGTTGAGCTGTAGCTTGTTGCTGCACCGCTGCTGCGGCGTGCACCGGCGGGCGGCATTCCGGCCCGGTCGGCGATGGTGTTGGCATAGCTTGAGGCGAAGGCCTGCGCCGTGGGCGCCTTGGCCGGCACCGAGCTGCGCTGGAAGCGCGAGACATCGCCGCCGGTCACAAACGTTGCGCCGCGATCGCTTGGCCGGTTCATCGCGTCGTTCAGGAATTTCTGTTCCTGATCCTTGGTCGCGCCGGTCGGAACCTTAACCGTCCCGCTGGCAATCGACTGATCAAGCTCGGCCTGATTGTCGGCGAGCGAGCGCAACGCCAGGCTAAGCGTGCCGATGGTCTGAGCGACATCGACCTTTTCAGCAATCTTGGGCGTTACTTCCAAGGTCACGGTGCGGAATTCGCGCACTACAGTCTTGCCTTCTTCCACTGTGGTTTCGGTGGACTGATCGGTGGCTAGGACGCGAATGTTGCGCAGGATTGTCTCGGTGGTCTTGAGCGGCGCGCCATCGCCCTGGCTGGGCACGGTTTGCGTCAGCAACAGGTCAACATGATCGCCTGGAAAGACGAACCCGCCGACGCCGGTTTTGGCTGACACGGGGATTGTAACCGCCCGCATGCCGGGGCCAAGCGCCGCCGCCAGGAAGCCGCGATCACCCGGAGCGACGAGGCCGCCTTGCGTAACCGGCTGACCAGCAGTGATCGGATAGCGCACCACGGTGCCCATCAGCTTGTTCATGTCGGCCTCGCCGTCGATGAAGTAAGCGTCCTGGACCATTTCCTTGGGCCAAGCCTGAAAGGCCACCGAATCTGCGGTGATGATCGTGCCGACGGGCAGAGCGCGCTGGGCAACCAGCACCCTTGGACCCTTCGGGACCTGTGAGGCGGCGTCTGCCTTGGGGGCACTGGCCCCGATGAACAGGCTTCGTGCCGCCATGGCCGTACCGATCGCAATGACCAGAGCCCCAAGCAGCAGCAACAGCTTCTTTTTATCCATGGCTAAACAAGCCCCCTAGAAAAATCCCGAAATGCGTAGGTGCTTAATCGGGCAAACTGGTTAAAATCCGGTTCACCCGGCCCCGCCCGAATGGGCAGCGCCGGAAAAAGCCGGAAGAAATTGCAAGGCAAGCACCCACAAAGCGGCGCTTGAGATGGCGACACCATAAGGGATCGCCAATTTGTCGCGGCGGTGGCGTGAGATGTGCCAGGCCCCCAGCACAAGAGTCAGCACGCCGCCGATCAGCGCCATGCCGATCAGCAAGCGCACAAACCAGAACGGCTGGATCCATAAGGCCAGCGCGGTCAGCAATTTGACGTCGCCGCCGCCCATCGCCCGCAATGCGAACAATCCAGCCAGGACCACCATGGTCAGTGCCGCGACGCCAATTTGCCAGGCAATGTCGGGCCAGAACGCCAGTCCGCTGGCCCACCAATACAGCGGCGCCGCAACGGCGATTGTGCCGTTCAGCCAGTTATCGATCTGGCGGCGGCGAATGTCGGTGAACGCCGCAAACAGCAGCGCGATTGCCAATGCACCCAGCAATAGGTAACGGAATTCGATGTCCGGCATTGTCGCCCCCCAGTCGCTGACCAGCTCCCTGAAAGCGTGTGTAAGGCGCAGTGCTTACCAAAAAGTAACCAGTGCCGAGAGGCTGATATTAGCCAAATGAATTTAGCAGCTCCGCCAGTCTCTTCGCGACGCGCAATCGCTGATGGTGTGCGTGAAAGCCGCTGGCAGGCCGCCGATGGGTTTTCCATTCGCCGGATTGATTGGCCTGCTCACACTGCCATCGGGGTGGACAGCAACGCCAAAGGATCGATCCTGTTCCTGCCCGGGCGCGGCGATTTCTACGAAAAATACCTAGAGACCTTGGCGCAGTGGGCGGCGGACGGCTGGCACGTGACCGCCAGCGATTGGCGCGGCCAAGGGGATTCGGGGCGGCTGGGGCGTGATGCGACCACTGGTCACATCGACGATTTCGCCACCTGGGCCAACGATTTGGGGTTTTTCTGGAAGCGCTGGAGGGCCGAAACCCCCGGCCCGCATGTGCTGGCCGGGCATTCGATGGGCGGGCATCTGGTGCTGCGGGCGCTGGCCGAAGCGCAAGTCGATCCTGATGGCGCGATCCTGTCGGCACCGATGCTGGGGTTCACCGCGCAGCCGCTGCCACCCGCCGCGATGCATTTGCTCGCCCGGGCGATGACCAAGCTGGGCGATCCCCGCCGCCCGGCATGGAAATGGAGCGAAAAGCCCGGCCAGGTTCCCGCCGCGCGGATCCACTTGCTGACCCATGACGAGGAACGCTATGCCGACGAGCTGTGGTGGCGAGCGCATCGCCCGCAGCTGGTGATGGAACCGGGCAGCTGGGGCTGGGTTGAACGCGCCTATGCCTCGATGCAGCTGCTGGCGGCATCCGGCGTGCTTGAGCGGGTGCAGGTGCCGGTGCTGCTGTTCGGCACCGACACCGACAAATTGGTCTCATGGCCGGCCATGGCCAAGGCGGCGGTGCGGCTGGGCGATTGCGAGCTGCTGCACTTTGGAATCGAAGCACACCACGAAATCCTGCGCGAAACCGATGCGGTGCGCAGCCGTGCGCTCGCGGCCTGCGCGGCGTTTCTGGCGCGGATCGCGGCCAGCTGATCGCGGTGACGGCGCGGTTCGATTTTGCGATTGTCGGCGCGGGGATCGCCGGGGCCTCGCTCGCCGCTGGCCTCGCGCCGCATGGCCGCGTGTTGTTGCTTGAGGCTGAGGATCGCGCTGGTTATCATGCTACCGGCCGCTCGGCGGCATTCTGGACCGAGAGTTACGGCGGGCCGCTGGTCCAACCGCTGACCAGTGCTTCGTACGGATTTCTGGCAGAGCATGGCCTGCTGGCGGAGCGCGGCGGGCTGACCTTGGCGCGCGCCACTGAGGCGGCTGGACTGGGTGCGTTTGCGCGGACTTTCGCGGCGTTGGGGGTAAGGGTTGACCAGCTTGACCGCGCCGCGCTCGAGCAGCGGTTGCCGGGGTTGAACAGCCAATGGACTTGCGGCGCGTTTGAACCTGATTGCAAAGACATCGACGTTGCCGCGCTGCACCAGCTGTATCTGGCGCAGGCGCAGCGCGGCGGAGCGCAGGTCTGGCTGCGCGCGGAACTGGCTGCGGCCGCACGGCACGGCGCTGGCTGGCACATGACTCTGGCCGATGGCCGCACGGCCGCGGCCGGCGTTTTGATCAATGCCGCCGGAGCCTGGGCCGATGCGGTAGCCGAACGATCAGGGGCCGTACCGATTGGCATAACTCCGCTGCGCCGCACGGTGGTGCAGCTGCGGCTGGGCGGGCCGGTCCCGGCGGACTTGCCGCTGGTGATGGGCTTTGACGGCACGTTCTATTTCAAGCCTGAGGGCGGCAAATTGTGGCTCAGCCCGCACGACGAAAGCCCTAGCGCACCGTGCGATGCCGCGCCCGAAGAACTGGACGTGGCCGTGGCGATCGACCGGTTTGAGCACGTGCTCGACTGGCCGATTGCCGCGCTGGAACACAAATGGGCGGGCTTGCGTAGTTTCGCCCCCGATCGATTGCCGGTTTATGGGTTTGATCCGGACCAGCCGGGGTTCTTTTGGTTCGCCGGGCAAGGTGGGTTCGGCATTCAGACTGCGCCGGCAGCGGCCGATCTGGCGCTGCGGATGCTGCTAGGCCAGCCGGCTGGGGCAATCGATCCTGCGCCTTACGCGCCATTGCGATTTCTTCACTAGAAAATCGATTGTACCGCGCTAGACTGCTGGATCGAACCTAGGAGGATTACGATGGCGCACAAATTTGAAATCTACAAGGACAAGGCCGGTGAGTTCCGGGTCCGGTTCAAGTACAATTCCGAAGTCATGTTCTCGACCGAAGGATATTCGAGCAAGGCTAGCGCCGAAAACGCGATCGATTCGATCAAGAAAAACGGTCCTGGCGCCCTGATCGAAGACAACAGCTAGGCCGACAACGCGGCATCGCTGGCAAGTTTATCGGCGCGTTCGTTTTCGGGGTGACCGGCATGGCCCTTGATCCAGTGCCAGCTGACTTTGTGGTCGCGCTTCGCCTCAAGCAGCGCCAGCCACAGATCGATGTTGACCACTGGCTTCTTGGCCGCATTCGTCCAGCCGTTCTTTTGCCAGCCGAAGATCCATTTGGTGATCCCGTCGATCACATATTTGCTGTCGGTGTGCAGCGCAACTTCGCACGGGCTTTTAAGCGCGTTCAGCGCTTCAATCACTGCGGACAATTCCATCCGGTTGTTCGTGGTGGCAGGCGCGTGGCCCGACAGTTCCTTTTCATGCCCACCCATCCGCAGCACTGCGCCCCAGCCGCCGGGGCCGGGATTACCTTTGCAGGCTCCGTCGGTAAAAATTTCAACCTGTTTCATGGTGCGTTGAACAGTCCTGCATTGGCTGGATCGGCATAGAAGCTAAGCCGCCGGGCGAAGGCCAGCGGGTCTTTGCGCACCACCAGCGCATCCGCCGGGGTGTTGAGCCAGTCGTAGGCCCGGCTTATCGTAAAGCGCAGCGCCGCACCGCGCGCGAGCACTGGCAAGGCAGCGCGTTCAGCCGGGCTGAGCGGGCGCACCGCCTCATACCCGGCCAGCAGCGCGGTAGACACGGCGGGCGAGAAATTGCGCCCGGCCGCATCAAAGCACCACGCAGTATGCGTCACCGCGACATCGTAAGCGATCAGATCGGTGCAGGCGAAATAGAAGTCGATCAGCCCGGTGACCCGGCTGCCCAGCATCAAGACATTGTCAGTGAACAGATCGGCGTGAATTACTCCGCGCGGCAAGTCTTGCGGCCATTCGCGGTCTAGCAATGGCAATTCGCGGGCGATCAGATTGGCCAGGTCCGGATCAATCGAACGCAGCCCTTCGGTGCCGCATTCGCCCGCCAATCGCTGCCATTCGGCCAGATCCATGCCATTCGTGCGGCTTGCCGCAAAGTCGGTGGCGGCCAGATGCAGCTGCGCCAGCGCGCCGCCCACCGCACGCGCCTGCGCCGGGCTGGGCACGCTGACCGAGACGCCGGGCAGAAACTCGATCAAGGCCACCGCCTTGTCGCCCAGTTTGCGGTACAGCGCGCCCGAACGATCATGGATCGTGCGCGGCACCGCGCAGCCTTTGGCGGCCAGGTGATCGAGCAGCGACAGGAAGAACGGCAAATCCTCCAGCTCGATCCGGTATTCGTACATCGTCAGGATAAACCGCCGGGCAGCTCCATCCGCGCTGCTGGTCTCGATCAGCCAGTTGCTGTTCGACACCCCCTCGGCGATGCCTTTGGCCATGCGCAGTTCGCCCACGTCAAAGTGCGCGATCAGCTCGGCCAGCGCTTCGGCCCCCAATTGCGTATAAACCGCCATCAGTCGGTTAGCTGACGCGGCAGTTTGAACACCACTTTCTCTTCGGCGGTGATCACTTGTTCGACCGTGACCGCGCGGAACTGCCCGATCCGGGCGATCACTTCCTGGATCAGCGCTTCGGGCGCAGAGGCTCCGGCAGTCAGCCCCAGGACTTCGACCCCGTCCAGCCAATCGGCTTGAATCTCGGTGCCGCGCTGGACCAGCCGGGCCTGCGCGCCGCAGCGCTCGGCCACTTCGACCAGCCGAACCGAATTGGAACTGTTGGGCGCGCCGATCACCAGCACCAGCTGGCAATCGGGCGCGATCACCTTGACCGCAGCTTGCCGGTTCGAGGTGGCGTAGCAGATGTCCTCGGTCTTGGGCCCGGCGATTTGCGGGAACCGTGCCTGCAGGGCGGCGACAATCTCCGCCGTATCGTCGATCGACAGCGTGGTTTGCGTCAGGAATGCGAGCGGCGCATCGCTGGCGAATTGCAGCATGGCAACGTCAGCCACCGTCTCGACCAGCGTGATCGTGCCTTCGGGAACCTGGCCCAAAGTGCCGATCACTTCGGGGTGGCCTTTGTGGCCGATGAACACGATGTGCCGTCCCGCCGCGATCTGGCGTTCGGCCTGGCGATGGACTTTGCTGACCAGCGGGCACGTCGCATCAAGCCAATCGAGGCCTCGGTCAGTGGCGGCGGCAGGCACCGATTTGGGCACCCCGTGCGCGCTGAACACCACCGGCGCGCCATCGGGCACTTCGTCCAGCTCCTCGACAAACACCGCGCCCTTGGCCTTCAGGCTATCGACCACGAAGCGGTTATGGACGATCTCGTGCCGCACAAACACCGGCGCGCCATACCGCTGGAGCGCCAGCTCGACGATTTCGATCGCGCGGTCCACCCCGGCGCAAAATCCGCGTGGTGCAGCCAGCAGCAAGCGCACGGGCCGCAATTCGATATTTGGCAAGGAGGCGTTCATCAAGCGGCCTCTAGCGCTTTGCCATTCGCGCCGCTAGGGCATGCACACCAAGATCACATCTATCGACCAAGGACGTTTCAATGATCGCTCGTACCCGCCTGATTACTGCCGCTGCCTTGGTTGCCGTGCTCGCTGGCTGCAAGACCACCGGCGATATCGTGGTCGATGAAGGGGTTGGCATCAGCGCGGTGCGCAGCGCTTGCCCGGCGGTCGGAATTCCGCAGAACACCGGCGATGTGACCACGTTCCGCGTGCCCGGCGATACCACTGCGACCAATATCGATGTGGTTGCGGTGATGACCAACGTGCGCAGCCAGTGCAATGATACGGGCGCCAAGGTGTTCACCAATGTCAGCTTCAATGTGCAGGGCCGCCGGGCCGACACGCGCGGCGCGCGCACCGTCACGCTGCCGTTTTACGTGGTGGTGCTGCGCGGCGGCCGCGCGGTTATCTCCAAACGGGTTGGGCAGGTTTCGCTGGCCTTCGCCGATGGTCAGGACCGCGCCTCGGCCACCGGCCAGGGCGGGGCCTATGTGGACAAGGCCGAAGCCACTCTGCCGCAGGACATTCGCGAGCGGATCACCCGCAAGCGCAAGGCCGGTCAGGAAGACGCCGCAATTGATCCGCTGGCGCAGCCCGAAATCAAGGCTGCGATCGCGCGGGCGACCTTCGATGTGCTGGTCGGCTTCCAGCTCAATCAGGATCAGCTGACCTACAACGCCACGCGGTAAGCCTCCCGAACACGGGGAGGATTACAATCGCTGCGCAAACACGCTAACCGCGCGGCCATGACGCAAGCCAAAACCCTGCACGCCGCCTTTGCCGATCAGATTGCCGCAGTGCTCGATGCGCTCGAGGCGGCGGGGACACTGCCGCCCGGGCTGAGCCGCGCCGCCGTGGCGGTCGAGCCGCCGCGCGATCCCAGTCACGGCGATCTGGCCATCAACGCCGCGATGGTGCTGGCGAAGCCGGCTGGGATGAACCCGCGCGCGCTGGCCGAAGCGCTGGTCAGCGAACTGACCAAAGTGCCAGGCGTGACCAGCGCCGAAATTGCCGGGCCGGGGTTTATCAACTTGCGGATCGATGGTTCGGCATGGCTGACCGAGCTGCGCACGATTGCAGCATTGGCCAGCGATTACGGCCGCTCCAAGATGGGCGGCGGCAAGATGGTCAACGTGGAATACGTCTCCACCAACCCGACCGGGCCGATCCATATGGGCCATTGCCGCGGTGCGGTGGTCGGCGATGCGCTCTCGGCCTTGGTCGAATTGGCCGGGCACAAGGTAACCCGCGAATACTACGTCAACGATGCCGGGGGGCAGGTCGATGTGCTCGCGCGCTCGGTCCACCTGCGGTATCGTGAAGCATTGGGCGAAGATGTCGGTGAGATTCCGGAAGGTCTCTATCCGGGCGATTACCTTGTTCCTGTCGGCCAAGGACTTGCTGAACTGTATGGCGCCAAGTTTGTAGATTTGCCCGAAAGTGAATGGCTTAGCGATTTTCGCACGGCTTCGGTCGCGGCGATGATGAAGATCATTCGTCATGACCTGTCACTCTTGGGCATCAAACATGACGTTTTTTCGTCGGAAGCCGAATTGCAGGCTGCGGGAAAGCCCGCCGAGGCCGAGGCGTGGCTGCGCGCGCATGACCTTGTTTATGACGGAGTGCTCGAAGCGCCCAAGGGCAAGACCATCGAGGACTGGGAACCGGTCGAGCTACCGCTGTTCCGCTCGACCAAATTTGGTGATGATCAGGACCGCCCGATCAAGAAAAGCGACGGCAGCTGGACTTACTTCGGGGCCGACCTCGCCTACCATTTCCAGAAGGCCGAAACGGCCGATGCGCTGGTCGATATCTGGGGGGCCGATCACGCTGGCACGGTCAAGCGGATCAAGGCCGCGGTGGCGGCGCTGACGCAAGGTTCCGGCAAGGAAAAACCGTTCGAGATCAAACTGGTGCAGATGGTGCAGCTGCTGCGCAATGGTGAACCGGTCAAGATGTCCAAGCGTTCGGGCAACTTCGTCACGCTCGCCGAAGTGGTCAGCGAAGTGGGCAAGGACGTGGTCCGCTTCACCATGCTGACCCGCAAGCCCGAAGCGCAGATGGACTTCGACTTCGCCAAAGTGGTGGAGGCGAGCAAGGACAATCCCGTTTTCTATGTCCAATATGCCCACGCCCGGATCAGATCGACCTTACGCAAAGGCGCGGAGGCCGGGTTTGCGCCGTCAGAGGCGGCGCTCCACTTGCTCGGCGCGGAAGAGCTGGAGCTGATCAAGCTGGCGGCGCAGTTCCCCCGGCTGATCGAAGCCGCAGCAGCGGCGCGTGAGCCACACCGGGTGGCGTTCTACCTATACGAGCTGGCCGGGGCACTCCATTCGTACTGGAATCTGGGCAATGAACGCCCCGAAAAACGCTTCATCGTGGCACAGGATGCCGATCTGACCGGGGCAAGGCTTTATCTTGCGGCGCAAATCGGGCAACTTGTAAAGAAT
>JANMBA010000256.1:0-2532 GCA_031360105.1 Novosphingobium sp. | reverse complement strand
GGAATCTCCGTCGAACCGGCAGTTCCCCTGGATGGCCAGAGTCTGATGCCGCATCTGCTTGACGGGAGCGGACACGATGAGGTGATCGGCGAATATATGGGTGAGGGTGCAATCGCGCCGCTGATCATGATTCGGCGGGGGCAATGGAAGTTCATCCATTCGTCCGTCGATCCCGATCTGCTTTACAATGTGGCTGAAGATCCCGACGAGTTGCTCAATCTTGCCGCTGATCCGGCGCAAGCTCAACTGGTGGCCGAATTTCGGCGCGAAGTGGCTGCGCGCTGGAACTTTCCGCAAATCACCGCCGCCGTTTTGGCTAGCCAGCGTTGCCGCCGACTGGTCGCGACGGCCAATGCTATCGGCACGCTCGCGTCGTGGGATCATCAGCCAAGGCGCGATGCCGCGCAAGACTATGTTCGCGCGCATATGGACCTTGAGGATCTGGAAGCGATGTCACGTTTCCCCCGGGTCAGGTTTTGAGTGGAATGACGGCGGCAAAATCGCAGCGCAGATTTGCATTCACGCTGATCGGTATCGGCGCGGCTTCAACAGCGGCGCATCTCGGTAATAATTTCACCACTTATCTGATCGGCGGCCTGATGGACCGCTTTGGCTTTACCCCGACCGCCATGGGCGCCTGGAACATGGTCGAAACACTCAGTTATGCCGCGGCGATGTTTCTGGTGGCGCCACGTGCACGGGCGATGGACGCGCGCGTGCTGGCGGTCCTTGCGACCATACTGGTGGCGACAGCGCAGGCCAGCTCGGCCTTGATGACGACCTATCCGTTGTTGCTGCTGGGCCGAATTGGTACCGGCCTTGGCTTCGGGATCATGAACAGCGCAGTCAACCTTGCGGCAGGACGCACCGCGCATCCGGCGCGCTCGATTTCGCTGGGCATTGCCTTCCAGACGATCATGTTTGCGGCGATCAACATCGGCTTGCCGATCATCGGCAAGGACTATGGCGTGGCAGGAATGTTCACGGTCCTGGCGGCGCTGACATGTCTACTTGGATTGGTCACACTGACCCTTCCGGGAGGAACAGGGCTCGCCGATGATGCCGCCGCCACTGCGCCCAACGTGCCGATTGGACCGGAGGGGCGGCGCGTGCTGGCGGCGATGGCTTTGTTCGCCTTCGGGACACTGGCGATCTGGCCGTTTATGGAGCGCACGGCTCATGCTATCGGCCTGCCGGCGACGCAATTTGGCAAGTATCAAAGCATTGCTACCCTGGTCAGCGCGCTGGGCAATGCCGGGCTGGCAGTGGTGGTCAGGCGGCTGCCGAGAACCTGGCCGCTGGCCGCCGCGTTGGGCGCTTGCGGGCTGGCTTGCGCGCTGCTGACAACAGTGAGCACCGAGATCGCCTTTGGTGCCGCACTGATTGCCTTTAATGTCAGTTGGTTCCTGACTTATCCGTTATTGCTGGGGCTCGCTTATTCGATCGATGACAGCGGCCGTTTGGCTGTGATGACAACAGGCACATGGTTGTTAGCGCAAAGCTTCGGTTCGCTTGCGGCCGGTGGCATTGCGCAGAATTTTGGGGGCTACACGCTGATCGGACCAATGGGCGCTTTGGTATGCCTCGCTGCGATTGCAGTGGCTTTGCCCATAGCAAAGCGGCTTGATGGGCGATTACCATAGGTATACGACTGCATTCGGATGGTGGGTTCAACCGGTCGAAAGCTGCCATCCGCACCCCGACATCCCTGCTTTGGCTCAATGGCGCAAATCCAAACCACAACCCTTGCCCCCGCCCCACTCCATCGTTATGGCACCAACTTTAATGACATCGCCAGACGCCAGCCCTTCGGACCGCTACCCAGCTGGCTCCGCTGCTTTCCCGCACCGTGACCTGATCGGGCTGGCTGGCCTCGCCCCGTGGGAGCTGTTGTTCCTGCTGGATGAGGCCGAGCAATGGGTGACGCTCGGGCGCAGCGCGCACAAACGGGACGAGCGGCTGGCGGGGCTGACGATCATCAACGCGTTCTTTGAAAACAGCACCCGCACGCTGCTCTCGTTCGAGCTGGCGGGTAAGCGGCTGGGGGCCGACGTGGTCAATATGCACGTCGCGCAAAGCTCTGTTAAAAAGGGCGAAACGCTGATCGATACGGCGATGACGCTGAACGCGATGCACGCCGATGCGATAGTCATCCGCCACCAGAGCAGCGGCGCGGTGCAGCTGATCGCGGACAAAGTCGATTGCCCGGTACTGAACGCGGGCGACGGGCAGCATGAACACCCGACGCAGGGCTTGCTTGATGCGCTGACCATCCGGCAAGAAAAAGGCGAGATTGCCGGGCTGATCGTGGTGATCTGCGGCGATATCCTGCACAGCCGGGTCGCCCGGTCGAACATTCATTGCCTGACTACGCTGGGCGCGCAAGTCCGCGTCTGCGCGCCGCCATCGCTGATGCCGGCCGGGATCGAACAGCTCAAGGTCACGCCCTATTACGATTTCGATGCCGCCTTGGCGGGCGCTGATGTGGTGATGATGCTGCGGCTCCAGCAGGAACGCATGTCGGGCCAGTTC
>JANMBA010000239.1:0-2010 GCA_031360105.1 Novosphingobium sp. | reverse complement strand
GCGAGGAAGGCGGGCGCGGGGAACAGGCCGTCGCCCAGATTGGCCTCGGTAATCGGGCACAGGCCCACCACCGCGCCGCTGGCGGCCAGCGCGGCGCTTTCGGCCGGGGTGATGTGAGTGGCATGGACCGCGCACCAGCGGTGATCCACCGGGGCGTGATCGAGCAGCCACTGGACCGGACGCGAGCCGCTCCAGGCGAGGCAATCGGCGACTTCGGCGGCCTGTTCGGCGACATGGATATGGACTGGGCAACTCTGGTCGAGAGTGATCAGTTCGGACAATTGCGCAGGGGTGACCGCGCGCAGTGAATGGGGGGCAAGGCCCAGCACCGCGTCGGGCAGCCCGGCCAGTGCCGCGCCGCTGGCCGCGCGCAGCTTGGCAAACTGGTCGATGCTGCACACGAACCGGCGCTGGCCGTGGCCGGGGGCCGCGCCGCCAAAGCCCGATTGCGCATAGAACACCGGCAGCAGGGTCAGCGCGATGCCGGTTTCCGCTGCTGCGGCGGCCAGCGCTTCGGCCATCGGCGCGCCCGCGTAGGAAGCGCCCGCGGGATCGTGGTGCAGATAGTGAAACTCGCCCACCCGGGTGAAGCCGCTCTCGAGCATTTCGGCATAAGCCAGCGCGGCAATCGCGAGCAGGTCATCGGGGCCGAGCTGATCGACAAAGCGGTACATCGCCGCGCGCCAGGTCCAGAAGCTGTCGCCACTAGGGCCGCGCCGCTCGGCACGGCCCGCCATGCCGCGCTGGAAGGCGTGGCTGTGGAGGTTGGGCAGGCCGGGAATTGCCACGGCGTAGCGCAGATCGCCGGGCTGCGGCGGGGTATCGGGCGTCACCCGCGCAAAGCAGCCATCCGCCAGCTCCACGCGGACAGCGCGTGCCCAGCCACTGGGCAGCAAGGCTTCGGCAAAATGCAGGCTGGTGGTCACGTGGTCCCTCGCGGCGCGGCTCAGACATTAAAGTCTATACAGGCCAGTTTAATTGTCTATACATAATTGCATCCGATCCCGCGATGAGGCTGCGAATGCGCTGTGATACGCTCTGGCTGAATGCCCGGCTGCTGACGATGCTCCCCGGCGCCGCGCCAGTGGCGGACGGAGTGATCGCCGCCCGCGATGGCCGGATCGTCTATGCCGGGCCGCGCGCTGAAGCGCCGCCATTCACGGCCAGCGCGCAGATCGATTGCGGTGGGCGCTTGATCACCCCCGCGCTGATCGATGCTCACACTCATCTGGTCCACGGCGGCAACCGCGCGCGCGAGTTTGAATTGCGACTGGCGGGTGCCAGCTATGCGCAGATCGCGCGCGGCGGCGGCGGGATCGTCTCGACCATGCGCGCCACCCGCGCCGCCAATGAAGACGAGCTGGTCGCCAGCGCGCTGCCCCGGCTCGATGCGCTGCTGGCCGAAGGGGTGGGTACGGTCGAGATCAAGTCGGGCTATGGGCTCGATCTGCCAAGCGAGCTCAAGATGCTCCGCGTCGCGCGGCGGCTCGGCGAACTGCGCGCCGTCCGGGTGGTCACCACCTTCCTTGGCGCGCACGCGCTGCCGCCTGAATTTGCCGGCGACCCCGACGGTTACATCGATTTGGTCTGCGAGCAGATGCTGCCCGCAATCGCCGCCGAAGGACTGGCCGATGCGGTCGATGGCTTTTGCGAGGGGATCGGGTTTTCGCCCGCACAGATCGAGCGGGTGCTGGCCAAGGCCGCCGCGCTCGGGCTGCCGGTCAAACTCCATGCCGAGCAGCTGTCCAACCTTGGCGGCGCGGCCTTGGCGGCGCGGTTTGGCGCTTTGTCCGCCGATCATCTTGAGCATCTCGATGAGGCGGGGGTGGCGGCAATGGCGGCGGCGGGAACGGTGGCGATGCTACTGCCCGGCGCGTTCTATTTCTGCCGCGAGACGCAAGTGCCGCCGGTGGCCGCGTTGCGCGCCGCCGGGGTGCGAATCGCGCTCGCGACCGATTGCAACCCCGGCACCAGCCCGCTTACCTCGCTGCTGCTGGCGATGAACATGGC
>JANMBA010000194.1:0-11940 GCA_031360105.1 Novosphingobium sp. | reverse complement strand
CTCCGCGCCCGATCTGCTGCTGCTTGATGAGCCATCGAACCACCTCGATCTGGAAGCGGTGCTGTGGCTGGAGGACTTTCTCAAGAGCTATCCGGCCACGATCCTGCTGGTCAGCCACGAACGCGATTTCCTCAACAACGTTGTCGATCACATCCTCCATTTGTCCGGCGGCAAGCTGACGCTGTATCCCGGCGGCTATGATTCGTTTGAACGCCAACGCGCCGAACGCCAGGCACAAATCGCCTCGGCCCGCGCCAAGCAACAGGCGCCGCGCGATCACTTGCAGGAATATATCGCGAAAAACTCCGCCCGCGCTTCGACCGCCAAGCAAGCGCAATCGCGCCAAAAAGCGCTCGCCAAGCTGCAACCGATCGCCGAACTGATCGACGATCCCTCGCTTAGCTTTGATTTTCCCAGCCCCGAAGAATTGCGCCCCCCGCTGATCACGCTGGATATGGCCAGCGTCGGTTATGGCGGCGATCCGGTGCTCAGCCGACTCAACCTGCGGATCGATCCAGACGAGCGGATGGCGCTGCTGGGCCGCAACGGCAACGGCAAAACCACGCTGGCGCGGTTGCTGGCGGCGCAGCTGACCCCCGAAGACGGCGAAATGAACGCCTCGGGCAAGATGCGGGTGGGCTATTTCACGCAGTATCAGGTCGAGGAGCTGGACCGCGCCGATACCCCATTGCAGCACATGACCCGGCTGATGAAGGGCGCGTCCCCCGGCGCAGTGCGCGGGCAATTGGGCCGGTTCGGCTTTTCCGGACAGAAAGCCACCACCGAAGTTGGCAAACTTTCTGGCGGGGAGCGCGCGCGACTGGCCTTGGCGCTGATCACCCGCGATGCCCCGCACCTGCTGATCCTGGATGAGCCGACTAACCACCTTGATGTCGATGCGCGCGAGGCGCTGATCCAAGCGCTCAACGGCTATTCAGGCGCCGTGATGATCGTCAGCCATGATCGCCATATGCTCGAAATGACTGCTGACCGGCTGGTGCTGGTCGATGCTGGGACCGCCAAGGATTTCGACGGATCGATCGAGGATTATATCACCTTCGTCCTGGCCAAAGACCCCGCCACGACGCGCGGCGGCGCTGCCAAAGGCCCGGTGATCAACAAGAAAGAACAGCGCCGCGCCGCCGCCGAAGCGCGCGAACGGGCCAAGTCGGTGCGCGACAGCGCGGCCAAAGCCGAAGCTGAACTGGCCCGGCACACCCGCGCGCTGACCGAGCTGGATCAAGCGATGTTCGATCCCGCCACCGCTCCGCCCGCGCTGGCTGGCCTGGCCATGTCCGAATTGATGAAGCGCCGGGCCGCGCTGACGCAGCAGATCGGTACCGCCGAAGCGATCTGGCTCGAAGCCAGCGAGGCGCTCGACGGGGCGAGCGACTAGCCTTCAAAGGATTTAGCCCCGCTTCGGCTTAACCGAGGCTATGCAATCGGTCAGCTTAGGCATAGCTTCCTTCCGGCAAACACGCGAACCGGGCCGATCGGGTGTCGGTGCGGAATTTGCGCTGCGGGGGGGGAATCCGATGGCTGTGTCAGACCATGTCGATTTTGGCGACTTTATGAATGGGGTAAAGCGCCGCAATCCCCATCAGGACGAATTCGTGCAGGCCGTGCAAGAGGTCGCCGAAGACATCTTCGACTTCATCGCTGACAAGGAGGATTACCACCAGCAGCAGATTTTGCGCCGGATTGCGGAGCCTGACCGGGTGGTGTCGTTTCGGGTCTGCTGGGAAGATGACGCCGGAAATGTCCGTGTACAGCGCGGCTGGCGGGTGCAAAACAACAACGCGATCGGACCGTACAAGGGCGGGATCCGGTTCCATCCCAGCGTCACCGAATCGGTGCTCAAATTCCTCGCGTTTGAACAGACGTTCAAAAACGCGCTGACCGGGCTGCCGATGGGCGGCGGCAAAGGCGGCTCCAACTTTAACCCCAAAGGCAAAAGCGTGCGCGAGATTATGCGCTTTTGCCAAAGCTTCATGACCGAGCTTTACCGCCACATTGGCGCCGATATCGATGTACCGGCGGGTGATATCGGGGTGGGCGGGCGCGAGATCGGGTTTATGTTCGGGCAGTACAAACGAATCACCGGCGAATTTACCGGGGTGCTGACCGGCAAAGGGCTCGAATGGGGCGGCTCGCTGATCCGCACCGAAGCGACCGGGTACGGCGCGGTCTATTTCCTCGCCGCGATGCTCGCCACCAAAGGGCAAGACCTGCAAGGCAAGCGCGCGGTGATCTCAGGCTCGGGCAATGTCGCAACGCATGCGGCCGAAAAGATCGTCGAGCTGGGCGGAACCGTGCTGACGCTGTCGGATTCGGGCGGGTTCATCCTTGATCCCGACGGCATCACGCAGGACAAGATCGATTGGGTCAAAGCGCACAAAACCCACCGGCGCGGGCGGATTGAGGATTATTGCGTGGAATTTCCGGGGGCAAGCTTCCATGCCGGGAAAACCCCGTGGGGCGTGCCCTGCGATGTCGCGCTGCCGTGTGCCACGCAGAACGAACTCCACGGCGATGACGCAAAGGCGCTGGTCGCCAATGGCTGCACCGCGGTGGCCGAAGGCGCGAACATGCCGACCACGCTGGAAGGCGTGCATGTGTTCAAGGCGGCGAAAATCCTGTTCGCACCGGGCAAAGCAGCCAATGCTGGCGGGGTCGCGGTATCGGGGCTGGAGATGAGCCAGAATTCGGGCCGCCGAGCGTGGAAAGAGGCTGAGCTACAGCAGATGCTCAAGGATATCATGGCCGCGATCCACACCAGCTGCCAGACATACGGCACCCGCGAGGGCGGCTACTGCGACTATGTGCGGGGGGCCAACATCGCCGGGTTCAAGAAAGTCGCCGATGCGATGCTGGCGTTTGGGGTGGTGTGAGCGGATGCCCCAAGAATCAGGCACTGAGCCGCGCACATTCTCGGTCAACGCGATCCATCTGGTGCGCACCGCCACGCAAACCAACCTTTCGCTCAGCCAGATGGCCGACCAGAAGGCGAGCATCCTGATGGGTGCGACTTTCGTGGTGTTCACGATTGCGATCGGCCAGGCCCGCAGCGGGGCGGTGCCGGTGTCGCTGCTGGCACTCGCTGGCTTCGCGTTTCTTTCGGCCATGTGCGCGGTGGCGGCGATCCTGCCCTCGATCTCGGGCAAAGGCGGTGGCAACGCCCGGCCAAACCTGCTGTTCTTTGGCACTTTCAGCCAGATGAGCGAAGATGATTTCGCTGAGAATGTGATGGCCGAGCTAGGCGATGATGAGCGGATTTACCGCACCATGCTGCGCGATATTCACCAGAATGGCATGGTCTTGCAGCACAAGAAATACCGCTATTTGCGGGTGGCTTATCTGCTGTTCCTGAGCGGTTTGGTGGTCACGTTTGCGCTGTTCCTGCTGGAAAGCCGGGCCATGCTGGGCGTGGTTCACGGCTGAATTCGCGTATCATACCAGAAATCTGGATCGGCTCCCTTCCCCATTGCCGAAGGGCTAAATTAGCGCGCTGTGCTCTGGTGCAGGCCGGATCAGCGCAGGCCCAGCGCCGCGGCCTGTTCGCGCAGTTGCGCGGTTTTGCCCGGATTGGCCGCCACTGCGGTTTCCAGCGCCGCGCGGGCCTGATCCATTTGCCCCAGATTGACCCGGCTACGGATCAGCATGATCCAGCCATCGACATTGGCCGGGTCACGCTTCAGCTTATCCGCCAACCGCGCGGTCATGCCTTCGGCCATTTGGCGCTGCTCGGCCGGGCGCATGGCCGAAGCGCGCGAGATATCCGCTGCGCTTGGCCCGGCGACTGCCGCAATGCCCGGCGTCGGCAACGCCGGTGCAGGCTGGAGCACCGCCGCCAGCCGCTTGGCCACATCGATCCGGTTGATTTTTCCAGCTTGTTCGATCGTTCGCCACAGGTCCGCCGCCCACACCGCACCGGGCGGGGTATCGGCCAACAAGCCCAGCCAGCGGTCAATTGCGCCCTGATGATCGCCCGCCAGGTCCAGCTTTACCGCCAGAAAATAGCGCGCACGCGGATCGCGGGGATCGCGCGCCAGTGCCTGTTCAAAATCGGCGGCCGCGGCAGCGGGCATCGGATCGCGCGGGCTGGCCATCACCCGCGCCTCGCCGCGCCCCGACCACAGCACCGCGCGCTGCGGTGCCAGCTTCACCGCCGCGTCATAGGCAGTCACCGCCTCGTTAAACCGGCCCGCATCGTAGTAGGCTCCGGCCAGCGCTGACCACGCCTCGCCATCATCGGGCTGATCCTTGACCCGCGCTTCCAGCGTGGTCAGCGGGTCGCTCGCCGCACTGGGCGACGCTGCTGGAGCCGGACCTCGCACGAGCTTGGTGCCGATCACAAATCCGGCGACCGCAAGAGCCAGCAACAACAGGATCGTGCCACCACGCCAGCGCCGCTGCAAAACTTGAGTCATAGGATGGATCGTGCTCCGCGCTTGCTGCGGTATGGATTAGCCACCGCGATTGTGCAACTATCGGCCCCGGAGTGGACTGGCGAGCGGATAAGCGGGCGGTTTGGGGATATTTGGTGGCAGATCGGGTGCGTATTGCGATCATCGGGTCCGGCCCTGCCGGGCTCAGCGCCGCTGCGCGCGCGGCGGCGTTGGGGCTGAGCCACGTGCTGATCGAAAAGGCCGATCACCTGTGCGATACGATCTTCAAATACCAGAAGGGCAAGCACGTGATGGCGACGCCCAGCAATCTGGTGCTGCGCGCCGAACTTGATTTCGATGCGGGCCAGCGCGAGGGGATCCTCGGCACGTGGGATGAGCAAATCGCGGCGGGCAAAGTCAATGTCCGCCTCAACGCCGATGTCACCGAAATATCGGGCGAAAATGGCAATTTTGCGCTCAGCCTGAAAGGCGGCGAGACGATCCACGCCGAAGCGGTGATCCTGGCCATCGGCACCCAGGGCAACCCCAACCGGTTGCAGTGCCCCGGGGGCGATCTGCCGCACGTGCAATACCAGTTGAACGACCCCGGCGAATATAATGACGAACACATTACTGTGGTCGGGGCCGGGGACGCCGGGATTGAAAACGCGCTGGGCCTCGCGGCCGATCCGGCGCAGCGCAACGTCGTCACAATCATCAATCGCACCGCTGATTTCTCACGCTCCAAGGCCGCCAACGTCAAATTGATGCAGGATGCCGCCGCCGCCGGACGGCTGACGATCATGACCGAGACCAGCCCGGCCGAAGTACGCGCCGGTGAAATCGTATTCGATACCCGCGATGGCCAGGCCACCATCCGCTGTGACCGGATCATCGCGCGAATGGGTTCAAACCCGGCGCGCAAATTCGTCGAAGCCTGCGGGATCGCGTTCAGCAGCCCCGACCGTGAGGCGTTTCCGGTGCTGTCCCCGGCGTTTGAAACGACCACGCCGGGGATCCACGTGATCGGCGCGCTGGCTGGCTATCCGCTGATCAAGCATTGCATGAACCAGGGCTATGATGCGGTAGAATATATCGGCGGCAACCGCGCACTGAAGCCGGCTGACGAGCCGATCCTGGCGGCGCGGTTTGCGGCACTGCCTGGCCAGCGCTCGGTCGATGAGTGGCTCGCGCTGTTTGGCAGCAATATCGAAGTGCTGCGCGAGGTTTCGCCGCTGCAATTGCGCGAGCTGATGTTGGACAGCACCGCGCGCAGCTTTGCGCCGGGCGAAGCGCTGTTCGTGCGCAATGACACCGGCTCATCGCTGTTCGCGATTGCCGCAGGTTCGGTGCTGGTCGAGATCGATAAGGACGATGCGGCCAAAGTCGTGCCGATTGCGCAAGGCGAGATCGTCGGCGAGGTGGGGCTGATATCGGGGCGGCGGCGCGGGGCGACGGTGCGCGCAGGCGAGCCAGTGATCGCCATCGAACTGTCACGCACCGCTGCGCTTAAACTGATGGCGACGGTTCCAGCCGCCGGGCGCGCGATTGAGCGGGTCTCGATCGAGCGGCAACTGCTGCAAATGTTCGGCTCGGGCCTGACCCGCGAGGACGTGGCCGAAGTGGTCGATCTGGCCGAAGTGCAGACCGTTCGCGCGGGCGAAGTGGTACTGACTGAAGGCGATGCAGGGACTGACATCTTCGTCATCCGGCGCGGCTCGATGGTGGTCGAAAAGGCCATTGCCGGGCGGCCGGTGTTCCTCAGTTACCTGCCAGCCGGTTCTTACGTGGGCGAAATGGCGCTGCTCGATGGCGGCCTCAGAACCGCCACGGTCAAGGCCGCGATCCGCTCCGAAGTGATCCGCCTGCCCGGCGAGGCGTTCGCGCGGCTGCTGGAGCGCAAACCCGATCTGCGCCGCAAAGCGCTCGCCGATATGGCCGCGCGGCGCGATATCAACGCTTTTGTCGAAGGCCGCAAAGCCAGCTTTTCGGGCGCGGTCGATATGTATTCGCAAACCGCGCAATTCCTGGTCGATAACGGACTGGGCGAGGCGACCGATGTGCTGCTGATCGACGAGACGCTGTGTGTTGGCTGCGACAATTGCGAGAAAGCCTGCGCCGATAGTCACGATGGGCTGAGCCGGCTCGACCGCGAAGCCGGGCGGACTTATGCGCATTTGCACGTGCCCACCTCGTGCCGCCACTGCGAGCATCCGCACTGCATGGCCGATTGCCCGCCCAACGCAATCAAGCGCGGACCCGACGGCGAAGTATTCATCGATGATACCTGCATCGGCTGCGGCAATTGCCAGCGCAATTGCCCTTACGGGGTGATCCGGATGGACAGCGTGCCGCCGCCCAAGCCGCCGTTGCTGGCGTGGCTGGCGTTCGGGTTCGGGCCGGGTCCGGGCGAGCCGGGCAAGGCTTGGCGCAAACAGGCTGCGGGCAGCGCAGCGCCTGCACCGAAAAAGGCGATCAAGTGCGATATGTGCTCCGGGATCGATGGGGGCCCGGCCTGCGTGCGTGCCTGCCCGACCGGCGCGGCGATCCGCATCGCGCCCGAGGCGATGCTGTCGGTCGCGCGGCTGGCCAAGGGCGATTGATGGCGGATACACCGCGCCTAAATCGGCCAGCGGCTCGCCAGCTTAGCGCCGAACACGAAGGTTTCCTGCGCTATCGCCGGTTCCGCTGGCTCAAACGCGCGGCGGCGCTGTGCCTGGTTGCAATCCTGGCTTACGCGCTGGTCGATGCCCAGCCGCGCCCTAACGGCGGCAGCTGGCTGGGCTATACGCTGGGCACGCTGGGCGCGGGGCTGATCGTCTGGCTGGCGCTGCTGGGGGTGCGCAAACGCAATATGAGCCGCGGCAGCTGGTCGCTGAAAGCCTGGACCTCGGCGCACGTCTATCTGGGCAGCACGCTGATCGTGATCGCCACCCTGCACACCGGGTTTCAGTTCGGCTGGAACGTCCATACGCTGGCCTATGCGCTGATGATCCTGGTGATCGTCTCGGGCATTTACGGGGTGACGGTGTACGCCTTGCTGCCCGCCGCGTTGAGCAACAACCGCGAGGAAATGACTGAGCCGCAGATGATCGAGGCGCTGGCTGCTGCCGACCGCCAGCTCGTCGAAGCAGCGCAGCCGCTGGAGCGGCGCTGGACCGAGCCGGTGCTGGCCGCGCTGAGCGAAAGCGCTTTTTCAGACGGGCTGTGGCGGCGGCTGAGCGGCGGCGGGGACGGCGCCGGGCCGACTACGGACGCAATTAATGCGCTCAATCAGGCCACCAGCGAAGCGGCGGACGATCCCGCGCTGCTGCGGGTTGAAGCGCTGCTGCAACGGCGCCGCGCGCAGCTGGAGCGGATCAGGCGGCACTTACAGCTGAAGGCGCTGCTCGAAGTGTGGCTCTATGTGCATGTCCCCGCAACCTTTGCGCTGCTGGCTGCGCTGACCGCGCACGTGGTCAGCGTGTTTGTCTATTGGTAAGGCGGCGGCGGGCATGATCTTCCGGCTTCGGACCATCGAGACCACCGCGCAGGGCCGCGAGATTGTGCGCGACCGCGATGTGGCGGATGGCCCGATCAGCCTGGGCCGCTCGGCCGATAATACGCTGCACCTGGCTGATCTTGCGCTCGATCCGCGCCACGCCATTATCTCCAGCGCGGATGCCGGGCGGATCGCGGTTGAGGCGGTCGGTGCGCTGGGCTTTTCGCATGACGGCCGGTCAGTGCGCAGCGCAGCAATCAACCCGGCAGTCGGCGGCGAACTGCGGTTTGGCAGCTACCGAATTGGCGTAACGCAAGACTCCGATGGGGCGGTGCTGCTGACGGTCGGGCAAGTGCCTCAGGCGGCGGCGACTGACGAACGGGCCGCTTTCTCGCTCGCCGGGCGGTTGCCGGGCAAGCGGGCGATGGCGTGGCTGCTGGGGCTGGCCGTGCTGCTCGGGTTCCTCGCCCTGCCGATCTACAGCATTATGACCCGCGCGCCGCAGCAACCGGTCAAGGGTGATGCCGCGTGGAGCTCTGGCCCGCTTAGCCAAGCCCATCACCAGCTGGAGGGCAAGTGTGAGGCTTGCCACGTCAAACCGTTTGAAGCGGTGCGCGATGCGACGTGCCTGGCCTGCCACCAGGACGTCCACGATCACGCCCCGCCCGCGCGGCTGGCGCACGCACGCGGCCCGGATAGCGCGGGTGATGCGCTGCAATGGCGGATCGCCAAGATGTTTGGCAAGCCCGGCCCCGGCGCCTGTTCGGATTGCCATACCGAGCATGAAGGCGCTGGGCGGATGCCGCCCCCGGCACAAGCGTTTTGCGCCGATTGCCACGGCTCGCTGAAAGACCGGCTACCCGATACCCAGCTGGGCAATGCCAGCGATTTCGCCCGCCAGCACCCGCAATTCCGCCCGGCAATCGCTTTGACTGCGGGCAGCGACAAGCTGACCCGGGTCTCATTGGCCGAACACCCACGCGAGGCGAGCGGATTGACGTTCGCGCACGAACTGCACTTGAACCCGCGCGGCGGGGTGGCGCAAATGGGCCTGCGCACCGGCAAAGGCGGCGCGCTCGATTGTGCAGATTGTCACCACCCGACGGCTGATGGGGTCAGCTTCCTGCCGATCGACATGGAGCGTGATTGTGAGAGTTGCCATAGCCTCGCCTATGACAAAGTTGGCGGCACGTTCCGCAAGCTGCGCCACGGCGATGTCGATCAGATGGTCGCCGATCTTTCAGTCGCGCCCCGCCGCGCTGCGCCGATTGTGACCGGACGGCAGCGCCCCGGCGCTTATGCCAATGGCGGGGCGTACTATGCCCGCTTTTCCGCGCCCGCGACCAGCATCGGCAGCCCCGCGCAGGCATTGTCGCGAAGTGGCATTTGCGGCGAATGCCACACCGCTGCGGCGGCAGGGGGGCGTTTCTCGGTGCTCCCGGTAACGCAAGTCTCGCGCTATTTCGGCCACGGCTGGTTCACCCACGCGGCGCACAAGCAAGAGAAATGCACGTCGTGCCACGCCGCAGACCGCTCAAATTCAGCCGCCGACTTGCTGCTGCCGGATCTCAAATCGTGCCGCTCATGCCACGCGGGCGAGGTTGCACCGCGCGGCAAAGTCGCGTCAAACTGCGCGATGTGTCACGATTACCACCTGACGCAGCAGGCCCCGCGCGGGACCGCGCGGCGGGCGCGGCAATAAGGAGAATGGACTGGTGCTGATCGCGCAGATCACCGATTGCCATATCGGCTTTGAGCCGGGCAATCCTGACGAGGATAACGTTCAGCGGCTGCGCGCGGTGCTGGCCCGGCTGCGCGAAGGGCCCAGCCGCCCCGACCTGTTGCTGCTGACCGGCGATCTGACCAATGGCGGCGATCCGGACAGTTATGCCCGGCTGGCCGCCTTGCTCGCTGAGTGCCCGTTTCCGTTCCGTTTGCTGGCGGGTAACTGGGATGAACGCGCGGCCTTGCTGGCCGCGTTTCCCGATACTGCGAGCGCTGACGGCTTTGTGCAGTTCGAGTTGGCACTGCCGGGGCTGCGGGTGATCGCGCTCGATACGACCGAGCCGGGCCGCCACGGCGGCGCGTTCTGCACAGCCCGCGCCGCATGGCTCAGCGCGCAGCTCGAAGCCGATCCCGCCACCCCGGTGCTGATCGCGATGCACCATCCGCCGATCATCAGCGGGCTAGACTGGCTCGATGGCGCCCAGCACGCGCCGTGGACCGAACGCCTGCGCGCAGCGATTGCCGGGCGGCCGCAAGTGCTCGGCATCATTGCCGGGCACTTGCACCGCACCGTCCACACCAGTTTTGCCGGGGTTCCGGTCTCGGTTTGCCAGTCGTCCGCCCCGGCGGTGACCCTGGACCTGAGCCCGATCGATCCCGCGCAGCCCGACGGGCGGGCCATGGTCCAGGCCCACCCTCCCGTTTACGCGCTGCACCGCTGGTCCGGCGGGCAGCTCACTTCGCACTTCGAAACGGTGCCGCTGGGCCAACCGTGGCCGGTGCTCGCCAGCTATGACGCCGCGATGCACCAAACGGTCCGCACCAACACCCGCGAGCGCAGCGATAATTGAGCTAGCTGCGCCGCCGCCCTCCCGTCATCCCGGCGAAGGCCGGGACCCAGGCCGCAGCAAACATACGCCGCTTCGCGACATTATTTATTTGGACTGGGTCCCGGCCTCCGCCGGGATGACGGGGGATTTTTTATGCCATTAGCGCCAGCCTAACGCCGGGCGCGCCAGGCGGAATTGTTGGCTTCGTCGCTCACTTTGTACGGCACACCGCCGGGAGTGAGGAACAGCCGCTCCATTTCGGGCCGGTTGAACGGGCGCGAGCCGAGCCGGCCAAACACTGCGATCTGCCCACCGGTTTCATCCACCGCACGGTCCCTGTCGATGCCCTTGGACAGTGCGAGCGCGGGCGTCGGGGTTTTGGCCCAGGCAATCAGCTCGGGCTTGGGCGGCGGCGAGAAGCCATAGAAATTGGGCTGGCTGGCGGGCGAGATCAGTTGCAGCACTTTGAGACCATTGCGGCCATCGGCGACATAAGCAAACAGCGACGCATTGGTCGATCCAACCACCACATCCTCGGCATCATTCAGCTGCCCGCCCAGCGTCACCCGCTGGTAAATCTTCGGCGCACGCGGGCGCGTAACATCCACAATCACCAGTCCATCAGCTTTCGCGGCGACATAGGCATAGGTCCGCGCGATATAGACCCGGCGCGCATCGGCCAGCTCCACGGTGGCTTCGGGAATGGCCACCGGATTGCGCAGATCGGTGACATCGAACAGTTTCAGCCCAGCGCGATCGGTGACCCACAGATAGCGGAATTGCACCGCGCTGGCGCGGGCATCGACCAGTTCGCGCACCGCCGTCACTTTGGGTTTGAGCGGGTCCGCCAGGTCGATCACCACCAGGCCTTTGTCCGCCACCACATAGGCCACCGCGCCCGCCAGCACGATGTGCCGCGCGCCGTTAAGCACCCCGCCGGGGTTCCAGGTGAGCGCGCGGCTCAGCTTGTTGTTGCGAAATTCGCCATCGGAGAAGGTGTTGATATTGACCAGCACCAGTCCTTCGACGCTGTCGGTGATCGCGGCGTAATTGTAGATCGGCAGGAACGCCTGTTCCTGATTGGCATCGCGCATCAGCTGGGTGTTGCGCTCCGGTGCAATCGGCTGATTGGTGGGCAGCGCCATGCACGTGGCATTGGCGGTATCCACTTGCGCATCGCCTGCAAACGGGGCCGAAATGATCGGATCCGCCACGCCTTTATTGGCCACCGACGCCACATCGTACACGTGGAAGCCGCCTTTGCCTTGCGCCACGTAAATGTATTCGCCGCGCAGTTGCAAGCAGCCGACCCGGCCGGGCGTACCTTCGGTAATGTTGCGGAATTGTTCGAGCGGGTGGCTGTCGCCTGCTGCGGCCGGATTGAGCGTCTGGCCGCGGGTCCAGTTTTTCAGCTCGCGGCCGTTCTGTTCAACATGCATCCGCCAGTAATCGGGATAGGCATAGCGCTGCAGGTACGATCCGATCACCGCCTGCGGCTCGTCCCATTCGGTTACCC
>JANMBA010000170.1:0-3503 GCA_031360105.1 Novosphingobium sp. | reverse complement strand
GTTTCTGACCTCGACCGGCAATGATCGGCAGGAAGACAGCGACATTCTGTCCAAATGCCTGCTCGCGGCGCGTTCGAAAAACCGCCTGGCGGATACGATGGGCAAGATCACCGTCGATTCGCCGATCCCCTATCTGCTGTCCGATCTGACCAACATGATCCAGACCGAGATGGGCAAGCTCGACAAGGCCACTTCGTCGGCGCCGTTCATGCGGGTCAAGACCAAGATTGATGAATTGAAGGCCGATCCACGTTACCAGTTCCTGTTTTCAGGCATGCTGGTCGGCGATACGATGGCCGAATTCATCGCCAAAATTTTTCGCATGCCCAGCCGCGGCAAACCGATTTCGATTATCGACGTTTCGGGGGTGCCGTCTGACGTCACGTCCACGGTGGTTGCGGTGCTCTCCCGGCTGGTGTTCGATTTTGCGATCTGGTCGCGCGATGAAAAAACCCGGCCGGTGCTGCTGGTCTGCGAAGAGGCGCATCGGTACGTGCCGAATGAGAAGAACTCGGACGGCTCGTCGGTCGGCAAGATCCTCAGCCGGATCGCCAAGGAAGGCCGCAAATATGGCGTCTCCCTCGGGCTGATTACCCAGCGCCCATCCGATCTGGCCGAAGGCGTGCTTTCGCAGTGCGGCACGATCATTTCGATGCGGCTTAACAACGACCGCGATCAAGCCTTCGTCAAGGCCGCGATGCCCGAAGGCGCGCGCGGCTTCCTCGATTCGATCCCGGCTTTGCGCAACCGCGAATGCATCATTTGCGGCGAGGGCGTGTCGATTCCGATCCGGGTCAGCTTCGACGAACTCGAAGAAATGAAACGCCCGGCCAGCGCCGACCCCTCGTTCAGCGATTTGTGGAACAGTTCGGGCGGCGAAGACGAAATGGTCCAGCGCACCGTCCAGCGCTGGCGTGCCCAAGGCCGCTAAAGTGTAATACCAGAAATCTGAACCGACTCCCCTCCCCAACGTGGAAGGGTTAAATAGCCCGGATTTAGCGCACTATGCGCCAGTTCAACCCGCAGCGATGCGCGCGACCTTGATTTTGCGCCAGCCGCCAAAGCGATAGACCAGCAAGGTCAGCCCCAGCGACACGCTCGAGCTGACCAGCAGTGAATACCACAAGGCATCGGGCCCGATCCGCGGATACAGCAGCGCAAACGTCCCCAGCCGCACCCCGTACAGCGAGGTGACCAGGATCGCGATCTGGCTGAGCACCACGCCGTAACTGCGCAGCGTACCGAACAGCACAATCATCACCCCGAACGGCACATAGGTCCAGATCGCGAGGCGCTGAATGTGCAGGCTGATCGCGATTGCCGGGCTGTCAGACCCCAGAAACAGCGCCAGCAGCGGCCGCCCGAACAGCAGCATCAATCCCACCAGCGCCAGCGTGATTGCGGTATTAGCCCCGGCTCCGGCCCAGCTGATGGCATCGACCCGGGCTTCGCGCCGTGCGCCGATATGCTGCGCCACCATCGCGCTGACCGCCGCGCTGATCGCCAGCCCCGGCATCTGGATATAATTCCACAATTGCAGCAGCGCGCCATAACCGGCGGCGTAATTCAGCCCCTCGCGGTTGATCAGTCCGATCATGATCACCCCCGCGCCCGAGATCACCAGCATTTGCAGCCCCATCGGCACGCCCTTGGTAATCAGGTAAGCAAGCTCGGTGCGGGCCGGCCACAGATAAGCCAGTTCGCGGCCTTGCAGCCGGATCGGCAGATTGCGCCAGTAAATCCAGCCCATCAATCCCGCCAGACTGGTCAGCGTGGCAATTGCGGTCGCTACCGCTGCGCCGACAATGCCCAGCTGCGGGAACGGCCCGATCCCAGCGATGAACAGCGGGTTGAGACCGATATCGAGCACCACCGAGAGAATCTGGAAATACAGCGGCGTGCGCGAATCTCCGCAGCCGCGCATCGCGCTCGAGACCAGTACGGTCAATGTCATGCCGGGCAGCACGAGGAAGATCACCCGCAGATAGTCGAGCGCGAAATGCCGCGACGATCTCGGCAGGTTGAGCAGGTCGAGCAGGTTTGGCGCGAAGATCCAGCCGAGCAGTGCTATCGCCGCCGACAGCATCAGGCACAGCCCAAGCCCCGCGCCAAAGCTCTTGCGCATCTGGTCCAGATTGCGCTCCCCAAAATAGCGCCCGACATGCACCGTGGTGGCCATGCTGATCCCGAAGATCGCGGCGAAGACCAGGAACATGACGATGTTCGAACTGGACGTCGCGGCCAAGGCATCCTCGCCCAGCAGCCGGCCGATCCATACCGTGTTAACCGATCCGTTCAGGCTTTGCAGGACATTGCCCAGCAGCACCGGGAGCGAGAACAGCACCAGCGTTTTGAACAGCGGACCTTGGGTCAGGTCGCCGCTTGGCCGAACCGCTGCCGGGCCGGCCGGGATGGTGTCTTCGATCATGTGCCGCGGGTGTCGCCGTATAGATGGATGTGCAGCCGGTCGCTGAAGCCCAGCCCGTGGTCAAGCGCCAAGGGTGCGAGCCAGGCGGTGCGCGCCCGGATTGCCGCGCTGGTGGTGCCTTCGGGCATCAGCTGGATGCGCTCCGATGGGATGGCGTAAGTCTGCTGCAGGGCAAGCACTTCGGGCAGGTCTTCGGGGGACGAAATGACAAACTTAAAGTTAGCTTTAGGTTCATTTGACCAAACCGCGAGACGCTCGGAAAGCAGAGCAATTTCAGCTGGATTGCCCGAATGTTTAAGCTTGGGGCTGACGTTGTATTGCGCCACCAGCTGATCAAGCGAAGCGTGCGGCGCGACGGTGCCGTTGGTCTCGATCTCGATCCGGTGGCCGCTCAGCAACACGGCCATCCGGGCTAAATTCGCGCCCTGCAGCAACGGCTCGCCGCCCGTGATCACCAGCCGCTCACCGCCCAGCGCCATGATCCGCGCGGCGACTTCGGCTTCGTCCAGCACGACCTGATTAGCCTTGCGATCGAAAGCGCCTTCACCGGTAAAGCGCCAGGTGTAGGCAGTGTCACACCATGTGCAGGCGAGGTTGCAGCGCGACAGCCGCACGAAGGTGCAGGGCAAGCCAGCCGAGCGGCCTTCGCCCTGCAGCGAGGCGAAGATCTCCGGCTCGCCGGGGGTAGTGGTGGCGAGGGTTAGCATGTTTCCTCCCCGAAACGGGGAGGGGGACCGCCTGAAAGGTGGTGGAGGGGGCTATCGTCCGAGCGTGAGAATGAGAGGACGCGCCAGTCGGCACCCCCCCTCCACCATGCTGCGCATGGTCCCCCTCCCCGAAGGCGGGGAGGCATCACCCCAACCGCGCCAGCGCCGCCGCCAGCCGATCGGCCTCGGCCGCGTGCATGGCATGATCCGCGCGCGCCTTGTCGACCGCCTCGGGCTTGGCCTTCTCGACGAACGCCGGATTGGACAAGCGGCCTTCGAGCGACTTGGCTTCCTTGGTGGAGGCTTCGAGGGCTTTGGTCAGGCGGGCTTGCTCGGCGGCAATGTCGATCAAGCCCGAAAGCTCAATT
>JANMBA010000163.1:0-2518 GCA_031360105.1 Novosphingobium sp. | reverse complement strand
ACATAGAGCTGCGTTCCGTCCTTGGTTTTGATCATCGGCATCGGGGATTCTCCATCATCGGGGGATTATTCTGACAACGCAGCCATGCGGCATGCGTTCCGCCGGGAGCGATCAGGCGGTGGCAGGCTGGGCCGGGCGGCGGGCAGGCGGGAGCAGCAAGAGACTCGCCTTGATGAAAAAAAGAACATATAAAGAACATTTAGATTCGACAGCTATGCCCGAAGCCGCTCTCACTCCCGAACGCCGCCGTGTTGCTGCCGAAGCTGCGGCCCCGCCGCCGCGCGCACCGTTCGTCGAGCTGGGGCTGGCGAGCTGCTTCTCGTTCTTGCGCGGGGCATCGGACGCCGTCGATCTGGTCACGCAGGCTTATGCGCTGGGCTATGACGCGATCGGGATCGCCGATGCCAACACCATGGCCGGGGTAGTGCGGCTGCACGGTGAAGCGCAGACGCTCAAACTGCGCCCGGTGATTGGCGCGCGGATCGAGACTGCCGAGGGGCTGGCGTTCCTGGCCTACCCCATCAGCCGCGCGGCCTATGGGCGGCTGTGCGCGCTGATCTCAGCCGGGCGAATGGGAACGCTGGACGGCGAGTGGCAGGACAAAGGCGCCTGCGACATTTCGCTCAGCATGTTGGCGGCGCATAGCGATGGCGTGCAACTGGTGTTGGTTCCGCCGGCTGATCTGGATGGGCAGTTCACGATTGCCGTGGTGAGCAATGTGGTTGCGTTCCAGCATGTTGTCTCACGCGGAGGCGCGGAGGAGCGGAGGGAAGATGAAAGATTTGATTCGCGCAAAGGCGCAAAGGCGCAAAGGGGTTCCGCCTCGGGCGAAGCCCCTCTAAAATCAGGCGCTGCAGAGAACAGTGACCTTGAAATAGTTTCAGAAACCTGCGGCGCAGAGCAACCCCTTTACGCCTTTGCGCCTTTGCGCGAACAATCTTCTACTCCCTTTCTTCTCCGCCCCTCCGCGCCTCCGCGTGAATCAGTTTCTCTAACCGCCCCATTCCCCGACCTCATTCCCCACCTGACCCAGCAATTCCCCACGCTGCGCCACATCGCCGCGAGCTACCTCTACACCGGCGATGACCTTGCCCGGATCGCCCGGCTCGACACGCTGGCGCGCACCCATGGCCTCTCGATCCTCGCCACCAATGATGTGCTGTACCATGCCGCGCACCGCCGCCCGCTGCACGATGTGATGACCGCGATCCGGCACAAGACTACGGTCGCCGCCGCCGGGCACCTGTTCCAGCCCAATGCCGAGCGGCACCTCAAAAGCCCCGCCGAGATGGCACGGCTGTTCCGCCGCTGGCCACATGCGCTTAGCGCGGCGCGCGACGTCGCTGATGCGTGCCAGTTCAGCCTGGAGGAACTGCGCTACGAATATCCCGAAGAGACTTGCCCCGACGGGCTTGAACCGCAGCAGCATCTGACGAACCTGACCCGGATCGGCGCGGATTTGCGTTATCCCGGCGGGGTGCCCGAAACGGTGCGTGGCACGCTGGCGCGCGAGCTGGAGCTGATCGGCAAGCTGGAACTGGCGCGCTATTTCCTGACGATCAAGGATATCGTCGATTTTGCGCGCAGTCAGGATCCGCCGATCCTGTGCCAGGGGCGCGGCAGCGCGGCCAATTCGGCGGTGTGCTATTGTCTTGAGATCACTGCGGTCGATCCGGCCAAGCACGCCCTGCTGTTCGACCGGTTCATCTCTGAAGAGCGCAAGGAACCGCCCGATATCGATGTCGATTTTGAGCATGAGCGCCGCGAGGAAGTAATTCAGTATATTTATCAGCGCTATGGCCGCCACCGCGCGGGGCTGTGCGCCACTGTGGTGCACTACCGCCCGCGCATGGCGATCCGCGAGGTGGGCAAGGTGATGGGGCTGAGCGAAGACATCACCACCGCGCTCGCCAAGACCGTGTGGGGCGGTCACGGCCGCTCGATCAAAGAGGCGCATGTGACGCGCGAAACCGGGGTCGATCTGGCCGATCCGCATTTGCGCCGGGTGCTGGCCTTGACCGAACAGTTGATCGGGATGCCGCGCCACCTTTCGCAGCATGTCGGCGGGTTTATTCTCACCCAAGGCCGGTTGAGCGAGACCGTGCCGATCGGCAACGGCGCCATGCCCGAGCGCAGTTTTATCGAGTGGGACAAGGACGATATCGACGCGCTGGGCATCCTGAAGGTCGATGTGCTGGCGCTGGGGATGCTGACCTGCATCCGCAAATGCCTCGACCTGCTGGGCGTGCATCACGGGCACAATCTGACGCTGGCCACCGTCCCGCGGGAGGACCCGGCGGTTTACGATATGCTGTGCAAAGGCGATTCGCTGGGGGTGTTCCAGGTTGAAAGCCGCGCCCAGATGAACATGCTGCCGCGGCTGCGCCCGCGCTGCTTTTACGATCTGGTGATCGAGGTGGCGATTGTTCGGCCTGGGCCAATCCAGGGCGATATGGTCCACCCTTACCTCAAACGACGGCGCGGGGCGGAGGCAGTGGAAATCCCTGCGCCGGGGGCC
>JANMBA010000098.1:0-1953 GCA_031360105.1 Novosphingobium sp. | reverse complement strand
CCAGCGATGCGCGCACCGCGCTGCGGCGCGAGTGCATCGGGTTCGTCTATCAATTCCATCACCTGCTGCCCGATTTCAATGCGCTCGAAAACGTCGTGTTGCCGCAACTGATCGCCGGGACCGCGCAGGGCGCAGCAGCGCAGCGGGCGAGCGACTTGCTCAGCGCGCTGGGCCTCGCCGAACGGCTTGATCACCGCCCCAGCCAGCTGTCGGGCGGCGAGCAGCAACGCGTTGCGGTGGCCCGGGCCCTGGCTAACCAGCCCGCGCTGGTTCTCGCCGATGAGCCAACCGGCAATCTGGATGAAGCGACCGCCGACAAAGTCCTCGCACAGTTTCTCGAACTGGTGCGCGGGCAAGGCAGCGCCACGCTGGTCGCCACGCATAACGAACGGCTGGCCGCGCGGATGGACCGGGTGGTTCGGCTGCACGAGGGCAAGCTCGAATAGGTCTGGCTTGATCGCCGTTCGCCTGCGTGCAATGCTCCGCAGTCAGAACGGGGACGGACGCCATGGAAGCGATTGACTGGAACGTGTCTGCAACGCTGACCGAGCGCGACGATGGCGGGTCCGACCTGCATTACCATTTCCGCAAATTGCGCGACGGAACGCTGGGCGAACTGGTGCGCGCGGTAGCGGCCATGCCAGCTGCCGAGAGCGCCCGCCTGGTGCTCGAAGCGCCGGGCGGCAAAACATTGAACGTCGGCGAAATTCTTGCGCTGGCCAAACGGGAGGATTTGCCTTGAGCGAGCCAACAACGATCGCCGATTTCACGTCGAAGCTGCCCAATGGCGATGAGGTCAAACTGGCTGACAAGCTGGGCAAAGTGGTGCTGGTGGTCAACACTGCCAGCAAGTGCGGCTTCACCCCGCAGTATGATGGGCTGGAGGCGCTGTATAAGCAGTACAAGGACCAGGGGTTCGAGATCATGGCCTTTCCGTGCAACCAGTTTGGCGGGCAGGAACCGGGCAGCGCTGACGAAATCGCGGAATTCTGCAAGATCAACTTTGGCCTCAGCTTCCCGCTGATGGGCAAAATCGACGTCAACGGCGCGAACGAACCCCCCCTGTACAGCTGGCTCAAACGCGAAGCACCGGGTTTGATGGGGACCAAGGGGATCAAGTGGAACTTCACCAAGTTTCTGATCGGCCGCGACGGCAAAGTCGTGCGCCGCTACGCCCCGACCGATAAGCCGGAGGCCATCGCCAAGGATATCGCCAAGCTGCTGTAGAGAAACGGGGACAGCGCAGCGCAAAGCGCTGGCCGAATCGTGCCGGACGCATACAGTACCCGGATGTCCCACACCGGTTTCGTTCCCTTGCGCGTTCTGTCCAGCTATTCGCTGCTGGAGGGGGCGATTGAACCCAAAGCGGCGGTTAAGCTCGCCCGGGAACGCGGCTTTCCGGCCATCGCAATTGCTGACCGCAACGGGTTGTATAGCGCAATGGCGTTTGCCGGGGCCGCGCGCGATGCGGGGATCCAGCCGATCATCGGGGTGACGCTGGGGGTGCGGCGCAGTCTGGACGGGCCAATCGACTGGCTGGCGCTGTACACCCAGAACGAAGCCGGCTGGCTCAATCTGTGCCATCTGGTTTCAATCGCGCATCTGGAGCGCCCGCTTGAGCTGGAACCGCACGTCACGCTTGGCGATCTGGCCGGGCATACTGACGGCTTGATCGCGCTGACCGCAGCGGGCGAAGGCGCGCTGGTCCGGTTGCTGGCCGAGGGCCGGACCGAAAGCGCCAACGACTATTGCGCCGAACTGGAGGCGCTGTTCCCGCGCCGGCTGTACATCGAAATCGCGCGGCGTGGCGATGCGGACGAGGATGCCGCCGAAGCCGCGCTGATCGATCTGGCCTATGCGCGCGATCTGCCGCTGGTCGCGACCAACCCGGCCGCTTACGGCGACCCGCAGTTCCACGCCGCGCACGATGCCATGCTGTGCATCGCTAACGCC
>JANMBA010000083.1:0-12459 GCA_031360105.1 Novosphingobium sp. | reverse complement strand
TCGCAATGAACCTTGGGTTTTGGGAAGGTGCAGGAAGCCCGGCAGGGCTTCCCAATTGGCACCTTACTTGATCTTGGCTTCCTTGAACTCGACGTGCTTGCGCACCACCGGGTCATATTTGCGGAAGGTCATCTTCTCGGTCGTGTTGCGCGGGTTCTTCTTGGTCACATAGAAGAAACCGGTTTCGGCGGTGGAAACCAGCCGGATCTTGACGGTTGCGGGCTTCGCCATGGCGCTTGTCCTAAACTTTCGATTCGCGGCCAAAAGACCAATGAAAACTGCAAAAGGCAGCGCACAGGCCGCCCCGGAAGGTCGCGCCAATGCGTCAGCGCCGCGCCAAAGTCAAGGGTTGGTCGGCGGTTCGGGCTCGGTTTTACGATTGTGCGCTGGCTTGGTCTTGTCTTGGCCGCCGCCCTTGTCAGGAACCTTGTAACAAGGGATCGGTTTGAGCGAGCTGAAGGTTTCCGCCGACGGCTCGTGGCTGAGCGGTGGCAGCTCGAACGAGCCGGCTGCAACAGTGGTATCGGGCAGCCGGTCAAGCAGATCGCGGATCAAGGTCAGCCGGCCGCGCCGCTGATCGTTAAAATCGACCAGTGTCCACGGCGCCACCTTGGTGTGTGTGGCCGCCAGCATGGCTGCGCGGGCCGTGGTATAATCATCGTATTTCTGGCGCGCGGCAGTGTCGATCGGCGACAGTTTCCAGACCTTCAGCGGATCTTCGAGCCGTTCCTTGAAGCGCTCTTCCTGCTGCGCCTGATCGGTGCACAGCCAGTATTTGAACAACAGTATACCGTCATCGACCAGCAGCTTTTCAAACACCGGCGCAGCCTTGAGGAAGTGCTCGACCTGCCGGGGGGTAGCAAAACCCATCACCTGTTCCACCCCGGCGCGGTTGTACCAGCTGCGGTCGAACAGCACGATCTCGCCCGCGGCGGGTAAATGCGCGCTGTAGCGCTGAAAGTACCACTGGGTCTGTTCCGCTTCGGTCGGCTTCGGCAGCGCCACGATCTTGCATTGGCGCGGGTTGATCGGACCGGCAAGCGCTTGAATCGAACCGCCTTTGCCCGCCGTATCGCGCCCTTCGAACAGCACCACAATTCGCGCGCCAGTCTTGGCAGCCCAGCGCGCCATCGCCACCAGCTCTTGCTCGAGCGGAGCGTAGGCCTTTGCGAACTTGGTCTTTTTCAGCTGTTTCATAATCTGCAAATCCTTCTGCTGCCCCTTGTGCGCCTGGGCCGATAACCGCGCAAGCAGCGGCATTGCCGCCCCTGTCCCGCAATGATATGGTTGCAGCTGAAACGATGTCTGACCCCGCTATCCAAACTGCCGAGGCCTATGCGCGCCTGCCCGATATCGGCCATGGCGTGTTTGCCGCGCCGTTGCAGCGCCCGCCGCACATTGGCGAAGACTGGCTGGAACCTGCTCAGCGGAGCTACAGCGCTGACGAGCATGCGGTGTGGGACGCACTCTATGCCCGGCAAATGGACGTGCTGCCCGGGCGGGCGGCGAGCGCCTTTATGGCCGGGCTTCAGCGGCTCGATCTGGCGCGCGGCGGGATTCCGAAATTTGATCGGCTGAGCGCGGAACTGACTGCGCTGACCGGATGGAGCGTGGTGCCCGTGCCAATGCTGATCCCCGATCACGTGTTCTTCTGGCACTTGGCCAACCGGTGCTTTCCGGCGGGCAACTTCATCCGCAGCCGAGCCGAATTCGATTATATCCGCGAACCTGACGTGTTCCACGATGTGTTTGGCCACGTGCCGATGCTGGCTGATCCGGTTTATGCCGATTACATGCAGGAATATGGCCGCGCCGGGTGGAAAGCGATGCGCCACAACCGGCTGAAGTCGCTCGGCGCGCTATACTGGTACACGGTTGAATTCGGGCTGATCCAAGAGGCTGAGGGCCTGCGGGTTTACGGTGCGGGGATATTGTCCGGGCCGGCTGAGGCGGTTTACAGTCTTGAAGCGCAGAGCCCCAACCGAATCATGCTTAACGTCGACCGGGTGATGCGCACCGATTACGTGATCGACGATTTGCAGCCGACCTATTTTGTGATCGAAAGCTTTGAGCAATTGTACCACGATACCGTCGATCGTGACTTTGACCGGCTGTACAGCTCGCTTAGTCCGGGCTTTACCTATGCCAATAGCGCGGTGATCGATATCGACGATGTGCTGCATCGCGGCAGCCAAGAATATTCCTTGCGCGGCGGCCGCGGGAGCGGAGCCAAACCGGTCTGACCGCCAAACAAAAGGCCGGTGGCTCGCGCAGGAACCACCGGCCTCTCGCCGTTCAAGCAGCTAAACGCTTATTCTGGTGTGGCGTCCTTTTTGTCGGCCTTGTCTTCCATCGCATCGGCTTTGGCGTCAGCACCGTCACGGGTGCCTTCAGCCTTGTTCTTCATCGCGTCGACTTTGCCGGCAGGAGCGCCCATCGCGTCAGCCGAAGCGGCCGATGCATCGATCCCGGCGGCAGTCGCTTCACCCGATTCGCGCACGGCATTTGCCATGGCTTCATCGGCGTTTTCCTTCTTGCTGTCGCAAGCCGTCAGGCTCAGCGCCAGCGTCGAAGCGAGCAAGGCGGTTTTGAAAATGGTCTTCATGAGAATAATCCCCGTCGGTTGATGGCGCCGCCGCCGATGAAGCGGGGCACGCACCGTTCCTGAATGGTTCGGCTGCTCATTAACGCGCCGGTTGGAGGTTGGTTCCCGGGCGGCGAGTACGCCAAAATCAGTGGCTTAGGAAATACAGCGCCGCCATCCCGGCCACAATCCGGTAGAGCGCAAAGGGCGTAAAGCCTGCGCGGCTGACATAGGCCACGAACACCTTGATCACCGCCAGCGCAACCACGAACGAGACCGCAAAGCCCACCGCAATGTGGCTCCACCCGACCGCACCGGTTCCCGCAGCCAGCTCAGCGCGGTTCTGCCACAGCTGAAGCGTCGAAGCGCCGAGCATGGTCGGGATCGCGAGGAAAAAGCTGAACTCGGCCGCAGTGCGCCGATTGATCCCCATCGCCAGCGCGCCCATGATGGTCGCGCCCGAGCGGCTGACCCCCGGGATCATCGCGAGGCATTGCAGCAGCCCGACCCCAAACGCCTGCCGCAGCGGCAATTGGCCAAGGCCCAGATACTCGCCCTGTCTGGACACCCGTTCAACCGCCAAGATCGCCAGCCCGCCGCCGATCAGCGCCCAGGCCACAATCTGCGGATTGCCCAGCATCGCATCGATCTGGTGCTTGAACAGCAGGCCCAGCACCGCCGCCGGGATGAAAGCCACCACCAGATTGAGCACAAACCGCAGCGACAGTGCCTCAAGCCGCAGCAGCCCCATGCCAACCGCCCAAAAGGTGCGCCAGTATTGCACCACCACTGCCAGAATCGCGCCAAGCTGGATCACGACGTTGAACACCGCCCAGGTCTTTGCATCATAACCGAACAATTCGGCGGCGAGGATCAGGTGCCCGGTCGATGAAACCGGGATGAATTCGGTCAGGCCTTCGACGATCCCGAGCAGGATGGCGGTCAGCATCAGGTCCATCAGTTGGCTCCCGCAGCGGCAAATGCCGCATCATCGAATTGCAACGCGGCCAGCCGGGCATACAGCCCGCCAGCCTTCGACAACTTATCGTGCGTGCCGGTTTCGACCATCCGCCCGCGATCAAGCACCACAATCCGGTCCGCCGCGCGCACGGTTGCCAGCCGGTGCGCGATCACCAAAGTGGTACGATTGGCCATCAACCGGTCGAGTGCATCCTGCACCAGTCGTTCGCTTTCGGCATCGAGCGCGCTGGTTGCTTCGTCGAGCAGCAGGATCGGCGCCTCGCGCAGGACCGCGCGGGCAATCGCAATCCGCTGACGCTGTCCGCCCGACAGCCGCGCGCCGCCTTCGCCCAAATAGGTATCGAGCCCATCGGGCAGTTCGCGCAGAAACGTCTCGGCGTTGGCGGCGCGCGCCGCAGCCCAGATCGCGTCTTCGCTGGCCGCCCAGTTGCCATAGCGCAGGTTGTCCCGCGCGCTGGCCGCGAACAGCTGGCCTTCTTGTGGAACCAACGCCATGCGGCGCCGCACATCGGCGGGATCGACCGCAGTCAGCGGCACCCCGTCCAATTTGATCGTGCCAGCCTGCGGATCGTAGAACCGCTCAGCCAGCTGGAACAGTGTGGATTTGCCCGCCCCCGATGGCCCGACAATCGCGACGGTCTCACCCGGTTCCACAGTCAGGGAGAAATCAGCCAGCGCGGCCACTTCGAGCCTGGTCGGATAGCGGAAAGTCACCGCTTCAAATGCAATCTTGCCGCGCGCCGGGCTGGGCAGCGCCAAAGGCCGGGCCGGTGCGGCAATCGCGGGTTTTTCGTTCAGCAGTTCGTTGAGCCGCCCAGCCGCGCCCGCGCCGCGCAGCAGATCGCCGTAAACCTCGGTCAGCGCGCCGAACGAACCCGCGACAATCCCGCTGGTGACGACCATCTCGAAGATTGTCCCGCCCGAGATCGCGCCTTGCGCCACTTGCAGCGCGCCTTCCCAGACCAGCAGCACGATCGACCCGAAGATCGCGACAATCGCGGTAGCAGTCATCACCGCGCGGAGCAGAATCCGGCGGCGCGCGGTGGCGAAGGTCGCCTCGACCGCCGCGTCGAACCGTTCAAGCTCGCGGTTTTCTTGATTGAACGCCTGCACCACCCGCATTCCGCCGAGCACTTCGGAGACCAGGGTGCCGATATCGGCCACCCGATCCTGGCTGGTGCGCGAGACATTGCGCAGCCGCCGCCCGAAGAAGGTCAGCGGCAGGACCACCAGCGAAATGCCCAGTACCAGGCCCCCCGTGAGCTTGGGCGCAAGCATGAATAAACGGATGATCCCGCCGGTCCCGATAATGACATTGCGCAGTGCGACCGAGACGGTGGTGCCGACGACTTGTTCGATCAGGGTGGTGTCCGAAGTCATCCGCGAACTGATCTCGCTCGGACTGGTTTCTTCAAAAAAGGCTGGTGACAGCCGCATCAGATTGCTCTGCACGGCAAACCGGATGTCGGCGACTACCCGTTCGCCCAGCCACGACACGAAATAAAACCGCACCGCCGTGCCCAGCCCCAGCACCGCCACAATCAGCAACAGATAGCGAAACCAGCGAGCAATCTCAGCCGGATCGCCGCCTTTGGCAAAGCCCTTGTCGATGATCAGGTGAAACCCCGCCGGGATCGCCAGGGTAGCCGCCGCCGTGATTGTCAGCGCGATCAGGGCAAACGCCATCTGGCGCGGATATTTCGCGGTTTCGCGCGCAATCATACGCAGCGGGCCAAGGCTGCGGGTCGGTTTTGCGGGCGGGACTAGCGGCTCGGTTTCGGCCTGGACTGAAGTCATGGCCTGCGCCCTAGCACACCTGCGCGGCGGCGTAAGGCGCTAAGTAGCATTCGCAGACTGATGTTGCAGTGCATCATTTTGTGCATTGCACAATCGCCCGACAACCGCCACGTTGCAGCCGAGCTCGGGCGGTTTCGCTGTGAGCGCAGGAGTGATCAGCCCGTGCTTTACACCGCATACGAAATGCAGCGTTCGTGGATGAACGCGGCCAGCACCTGGGCTTCGGTCGGGGCGCAGCTGCTGAACAATCCGGTTTTGCCATTCGGTTACAATGGTCTGGGTTCGGTGATGTCCTCGGCGCTTGAAGTGTTCGCACATGCCAACGCGCCCTATGGCAAACCGGCGTTCGACATCGAAACGGTCAGCGTGGACGGCGATACCTATCCCGTCACTGAGGCGATCGTCATGCACCGCCCGTTCGGCAACCTGCTGCGCTTTACTCACGATGGTCTCCCCAAAGATGCGCCCAAGCTGCTGATCGTCGCGCCGATGAGCGGGCATTTCGCCACGTTGCTGCGCGGCACGGTCGCCCGGATGATCGAGCGCTGCGAGGTGTATGTGACCGATTGGGCCGATGCCAAGGCGGTGCCGCTGAGCGCGGGCGAGTTCGATCTCGATGACTATATCGATTACCTGACCATGTTCCTCGAACACACCGGCCCCAGCACGCATATTCTGGCGGTCTGCCAGCCATCGGTGCCGGCGCTGGCGGTGACGGCGATTATGGCGGCGGACAAGCACCCTTGCCGCCCCGCCACGCTGACCATGATGGGCGGCCCGATCGATACCCGCGAGGCCCCGACCACCGTCAACGATTTGGCCATGCAGCGCCCGATCGAATGGTTCCGCCACACCGTGATCGCCACCGTGCCGCTGCAATATCCCGGCGCCGGGCGGCGGGTCTATCCCGGCTTCCTGCAGCTCGCCGGGTTCATGAGCATGAACCTGGGCAATCACATGCAAAGCCACTACCACATGTTCAAGCATCTGGTCGCAGGCGACGGCGAAAGCGCCGATGCCGGCAAGGCGTTTTACGACGAATACCGCGCGGTCAGCGATCTTAATGCGGCCTATTACCTCCAGACTGTTGAACACGTGTTCCAAAAGCATTCGCTGCCCAATGGCACGTTTGTGCACCGCGGCAAGCTGGTCGATCTGACCAAGATTCGCGACACCGCGTTGCTGGCGATTGAGGGCGAGCGTGACGATATTTCCGGGATCGGGCAAACCAAGGCGGCGCTGACTTTGGCCAGCGGGCTGGCGGCATCACGCAAGCAGTATTTCCTCGCACCTGAAGTGGGCCATTACGGCATTTTCAACGGCAGCAAATGGCGTGACCAGATCGCGCCAATCGTTGAAGCGTGGATCGCGCAGTTTGATCGGGCGCAGCTTAAAGTCGTGGCCTGAACCGGACCGTCGAGACGTCCGCTCTGCCCGCGGCTTCGCTGCCTCCTCAGGACGAACGGGGTCATTTATTCTGTCAAAGCCGTTCGTGGTGAGGAGGGGCTGAGCTTTTCGCAAGGACCCGCCTCGAACCACTTGCGCAGCGCCTCAATTTAGCTGGAGGGCGGCAGATCAGTCGGCGTATCGCGCGGCACTGCCCAGGGCTGCGAGCGGCTCCACAGTGCCTTGATCGCCTTGCGCGCCAGCAGCAGCAAAGCGATCGCCAGCGCCGCCAGCCCCAGTGCCAGGCCGCCGGCCAGCGCCGGGTGCGCATAGGCCACATAAAGCAGCCCGGTAGCCGCAGCATCCTCGGCGGTGGAAACCAGCACATTGCTGAACGGCTCGGGGCTCGCATTGACCACCGCTCGCACGCTGGCTTTGCCGGTGTGCGCCAGCAGGGACGCTCCGCCGCCCAGAATGAACGCTACCGCCTGCGTTGCGGGATCGGACGGATCGACCACTGCCAGGGCCAGCAGCGCGCCGCCGACCGGGCGGATCAACGTATGGACGGTATCCCACAGCGTATCGAGCCAGGCGATCTTGTCGGCAAAGAATTCCATCAGCGCGGCGGCGCCTGCGGCGCCCATCACCCATGGGCTGGCCAGCACGCGCAGCGAGGCCAGATGTTCGGGTAACGGGAAAACGCCGAAATGCATGGCAAGCCCGGTCGCCAAAACGCACAGATACAGCCGCCAGCCCGCGAGCAGACTGACGCTGCCCGCTACGCCCAGAATTTCAATTATTCCAAGATGTTCCGCCATCAGCCGCTCTCCCCAGTGCGCCACAGGCACAACATGCACCCTGACCGGCGGCGCGGCAAGCGCGGCTCAGCGCCGGTCGAGCGCGGGGTCGAGTTCCTGCCCCGGATCGAGCTGGACCCCGAACGAATTGAGGATCATCGAAACCTGCGTGTACTGCCCAACGGTGAACACCAGATCGGTCCGGCCGGTATCGCCCAGTTCGCTGAGCGCGTCCCAGGTGGCAGTGGTGATAAACTGATCGGCCACCAGTTCATCGCTCGCCCGCAGGATCGCGCGGTCAAGCGGGGACCAATCGGGCGCGTCGGGTCCGGCCTTGATCCGCTCGATCTCGGCCTCGTTCAGCCCGCCAGCGCGCCCGATCGGCACGTGCTGGGTCCATTCATAGCCTGCGCCGCACTGAAATCCGGTGCGCAGGATGGCCAGTTCACGGAGCCGCGGCGGCAAGCTGTTGCGGCGCGACAGAACATAGCCGCCCCACCCCAGAAACGCAGTCAGCGCGCGCGGCAACCGCGCCATCGTGCGGAAAATGTTGAGCACCCGGCCCTCGACCAGAAATGGTTCCAGGGCCGCGCGCTGATCATCATCCAGCCGGTCCAGATCGACCGGGGCAATGCGCGGTGCCGACAGCCGCATTACAGGATCTCGAACAGCCCTGCAGCACCCATACCGCCGCCCACGCACATGGTCACGACCACATGCTTGGCACCGCGGCGCTTGCCTTCGATCAGCGCGTGCATCGTGCAGCGCGCGCCGGTCATCCCATAAGGGTGACCGATCGAAATCGAGCCGCCGTTGACGTTGAGCAATTCATCGGGAATGCCCAGCGTATCGCGGCAATAAAGTACCTGCACCGCGAATGCTTCGTTAAGTTCCCACAGCCCGATGTCATCGACCTTAAGCCCGAACCGCGACAGCAGCTTGGGCACGGCATACACCGGGCCGATGCCCATTTCGTCCGGCTCGGTGCCGGCCGCCGCCATCCCGAGATAGCGGCCCAATGGCGCCAGGCCCTTCTTGGCAGCCAAAGCGGCTTCCATGATCACCACCGCGGCTGAGCCATCGGACAGCTGGCTGGCGTTGCCCGCAGTGATGATCCCATCTGGCAGCACCGACTTCAGGCTGTTGAGCCCTTCGAGCGTGGTTTCGGGGCGGTTGCCTTCGTCCTTGGTCAAAGTCACATCCTTCATCGTGACTTCGCCGGTTTCCTTGTTGGTCACCGCCATGCTGGCCGAACAAGCGACAATTTCGGCATCGAACTTTCCGGCGGCTTGACCAGCGGCGGTCCGCAGCTGCGATTGGTAGGCATATTCATCGCAGGCAGCGCGGCTGATGTTGTAGCGTTGGCCGACGATCTCAGCGGTTTGCAGCATCGGCATATAGATCGCCTTATGCATCGCCATCAGTGATGGATCGGCGGCAACGCGCATTTCCTTGGTTTGCACCATACTGATCGAATCCTGCCCGCCAGCGGCAACTACATCCATCCGGTCAATCACCACCTGCTTCGAGGCCGTGGCGATGCTCATCAGGCCAGACGAACACTGCCGGTCCATGCTCATTCCCGAAACGGTGACCGGCAGGCCAGCCTTGAGAGCGACCTGACGACCAATATTGCCGCCTTGGGTGCCCTGTTGAAGCGCCGCGCCCCAGACCACGTCGTCAACTTCGGCGCCTTCGATCCCGGCGCGGGAAATGGCTTCCTTGAGCGACAGCGCGCCAAGCGAAGCGCCCGGGGTAGCGTTGAAAGCGCCGCGATAGGCCCGGCCAATCGGAGTGCGGGCGGCGGAAACGATGACTGCGTCACGCATGGATGTTATCCTTCTTCAAATTCAGGTTACCCTTCCCGATCGGGAGGAGCAGCGAGACTTGGCAGCTTGCTGCCTAGTCGTAGCGGGGTGGGTAGCTCGCCTCGCGGTGAACCCCCGCCCCAACCCCTCCCCAACGGGCCGGGTCTAAGCAATCAAACGAAAAACTGGGTGATCCACTCAGTGATCAGCGCAGGCTTATCCTCGCCTTCGATCTCGATCGTCACTTCGTTGGTCTGCTGCCATTGGCCGGGGCGCTTTTCGATCAGTTCGAGCAGCTTGGTGTGGCTGCGCACGCGCTTGCCCGAGCGGACCGGCGAGATGAAGCGGGTTTTGTTGCCGCCGTAATTGACGCCCATCTTGACGTTATCGATCCGCGCGCCGTCGGTCAGCCCGCCAAGCACCGGGAGCAGCGACAGCGTGAGGAAACCGTGCGCGATGGTGCCGCCGAATGGGGTCAGCTTGGCCTTTTCCTCATCGAGGTGGATGAACTGGAAATCGCCGGTGGCTTCGGCAAATTTGTTGATGCGTTCCTGAGTTACATCGAACCATTCAGATACGCCGATCACTTCGCCAGTTTTGGCGGCTAGTTCTTGCGGGGTCATTGGGCCTCTCCTCATGCCTTGAGGGGCATGTCATGGCCCAAGCCGGGCAGCGTGGCAACGCGGCTTATTCTGCCGCTACGGCATGCGGGACGATCAGCGGGCGCGAGACTGCGGCCGAGCGCGGGGCCGCCGCTTCGATTCGCTTGAGATAGCTCCATAGCCCGCATTGCAGCCCGATCAGCATGTAGCAGAACGGCTGGAAAGCGATCCCCACGAACAGCGATCCTGCCATATAGACAATCAGCGATTGCTGTAGCGCGGTGGCCAGCGGGGCCTGCCAGGCCTCGCCCGGACCACTACGATTTTTCCAGCGATGGCGGATCCGCTCCATCTGCCACAGCCCCGACAGCATCAGCCATAGCCACAGGAACAAGCCGGGCCAGCCTTGTTCGCCGAGCATTTCAAAGTAGCTCGAATGATACGCCCGCGCTTTGTCGAACGCATCCTTGGTTTCGACCGAGACGTTGTTGCCATCGCCGGTCTCGCCCTTGAGTTCGACGTGAACGCGGTTGCTTAGATAGGCCGCGAACCCGCCGCCGAGCGGATGGTCTTTCACGTAATCAAGCGTCCAGCCCCACACCGCCACGCGCGTTGCAGCGCTTTCATCGGACTGGTGATTTTCGATCGTGCTCATCCGCTTGGTAAAGCTGTCGGGCAGCAGCGGCACCGAGAGCAGCGCTAGCACCGCCATGGTCCCGATATAAAGCGCGCGGCGTTTGACATTGCGCAGCGCCAGCACCGCGAGCAGCGCCAGGCACAACAGCCCGGTGCGCGCCTGTGTACCGACCGGCATCAGCGCGCAAGCAAAGATCAGCGCGAGGCCAAATGCTTTGACCCGCCAGTCGGGCGGAAAGATCGTCCCGTGTTTCATCAGCCACAGGATCAACGGGATGACCGCGATTGCGACAGTCGAAATGATCGAGCCTTCGTACAGCCCGGTGTTGTCGTTGATGAACAAGTGAAGTTCGCCATAGCCGCCGCCGCCGCCGACAGTCTTGATCCCGCCGTCGATGATGATCGCGCCCACCGCGAGCACCATGATCAACGCCGCCGCCTCGATCCGCAGCCGGGTGCGCAAGGTCAGCGGCAGGAACACCGCGAACACCAGCGCCTTCCACACCCAGGACCATTTGGCCAAGGCCTGTTCGGGAAAATCGGCGCTGAGTGTGGTCATCCCGCAATAGATCAGCAGCACCGCAATCAGGCCCTGACGGAGCGTAAACCGGCTGTCGAACTTGGGATCGATCAGCAGCCACCCGCCAAACGCCAGCACGAACGCGATGAGCGAAATCGGCAGCGATGACAGCAAATGGTACGAGATCTTCTGCGGCGAGAGAATATCGATATAGAGATAGGCCAGCACCCAGATGAATGGGCGGCGAAACCCCAGCGCCAGCAGCGCCAGGGTGAACCCGGTGATCGCCAGATCAAGCATGGGCGCGCAGCCCCGGCTTGGGTTTAGCGGCCGGCGGCGGGACCGGAGTATGTTCGGGCGCAACTGTCCGTTCGGCATCAAGATCGCCGCGCAGCAGGATCCGCCAGCAGGCGAGCGCGAGCAGTCCGTGGGACAGGGCCAAGGCGAAAAAGTCGATCATCGTAGTCCGCCATAGCGCGGCGGAGTTGACGCGCCGTTAAGCAGTCTTGGCTTAGTAGAACCGCCAATGACCCGGGTTCTGCACGTTCTTGACCATTCATTGCCGCTGCACAGCGGCTATACCTTCCGGACCCGCGCGATCCTGAAGGCGCAACAGGCGTCCGGGCTCGAAGTGCGCGGAATTACGGGGCTGCGCCACTTCGCAGACGGCCCCGACAGCGAACTCATCGACGGCATTACGTTCCATCGCAGCCGCGGTCAGGCGACTGGTCCGGTCGGCCTGCGCGAATGGCGCGAGATCAACTTGCTTGCCGATGCGATCGTCGCGCTGGCCAGGAATTGGCGGCCAGATCTGCTCCACGCGCATTCTCCGGCGCTGTGCGGCAAAGCCGCGCTGATCGCAGCGCGGCGCCTGGGATTACCATTAGTCTATGAAATCCGGGCCTTTTGGGAAGACGCTGCGGTCTCCAACGGCACCGGCAGCGCGGGCAATATCAAGTACCGGCTGACCCGCGCTTTGGAAAACAACGTGATCGCCGGAGCCAGTGCGGTGGTGACCATCTGCCAAGGTCTGAAAGACGATTTGGTGTCGCGCGGCACCGACCCAGCCAAGATCACGCTTAGCCCCAACGGGGTCGATTTGGCGCTGTTCGGTAAGCTTCAGCCGCCCGATCCGGCGCTGGCCTCCGAACTCGGCCTTGGCGGATGCCCGGTGATCGGGTTCATCGGGAGTTTTTATGATTACGAAGGGCTGGACGATCTGATCGCCGCAATGCCCGCACTGATCGCGCGTGTCCCGGCGGCGCAATTGTTGCTGGTCGGCGGCGGTCCGTTGGAAGGTGCGCTCAAAGCGCTGGCCGCCGCCAGCCCGGCGGCGCACTCAATCCGC
>JANMBA010000074.1:0-8646 GCA_031360105.1 Novosphingobium sp. | reverse complement strand
ATCGGCGATCTGGTCCAGAAGACCGAAGCCGAGATGCTGCGCACGCCGAACTTCGGCCGCAAGTCGCTCAACGAGATCAAGGAAGTGCTGTCCAGCATGGGTCTGCGCCTAGGCATGGATATCCCCGGCTGGCCGCCTGAGAATATCGAAGAAATGGCCAAGAAGCTCGAACAAGAGCTGCTGGGTTAAGCGAACCGGTTGGCGCTGCCGTTCAGCGCCTGGTCTGGGGTACCTGATACGGCCCCATAACGAACGAAGGAACGAACATGCGTCATAAAATGGGCGGGCGTAAACTCAACCGCACCTCGTCGCACCGCAAGGCGCTGCTGCGCAATATGGCCGCGGCGCTGGTCAAGCACGAGCAGATCACCACCACGCTTCCCAAGGCGCGCGAACTGCGCCCGTATGTCGAAAAGCTGATCACGCTGGCCAAGCACGGCGGGCTGTCAAACCGCCGTCTCGCTCACGCGCGGATGATGGATGACACCCAGTTGGTGAAGCTGTTTGACGTGCTGGCCGCGCGCTATGCCACTCGCGAAGGTGGCTACACCCGCGTGATCAAGGCTGGCATCCGCGCCGGTGACGCTTCACCCATGGCGGTGATCGAACTGGTCGAGCGCGATGTTTCGGCCAAGGGCCAGGATTCGGGCCCAGTATTCACTGCCGACGACGAATAGACCTGACGTTCGTCGATGGACGAATTGCAAAGGCGAGAGCAAGCGGTAAGCTTGGTCTCGCCTTTTGCATGTTGGGGAGATTGCGGTGCTGGGTCGCGTGAAACTGGGGTTTGGTCTGTTGTTGGGCGTGTGCGCCGCCGCCGCCATGGCTGAGGGAACCAAGCTGACTTATCCGCAAACCCGCACGGTCGATCTGGTCGAAATGCAATTCGGCGAGAAAGTTTCCGATCCCTATCGCTGGCTCGAAGGCGATGTCCGCAGCGACCGCGAGGTTGCCGCTTGGGTGACCCGCGAAAACAGCGTGACGCAGGATTATCTTGGCACGTTGGGGCAGCGCACGTGGTTCGGTCAGCGGATCCGGGCGCTGATGGATTATGAGCGGTTCGGACTGCCGCAAAAGGCCGGCAGGTTCTATTTTTACGCACGCAATTCCGGGCTGCAAAATCAGGCCCAGCTGTTTGTGCGCAAGGGGCTGAACGGCGCGCCGCGGTTACTGATCGATCCCAATCTGTGGGCCAAGGACGGCGCGACCGCGCTCGACGCGTGGGAACCCTCGAAGACTGGCAAGTTGCTGGCCTATTCGGTGCAGGACGGCGGCACCGATTGGCGCTCGATCAGAGTCATCGACAGCGTCAGCGGCACCGTGCTGAGTGACGAGATCAAGTGGGCCAAGTTCACTGGCATTTCGTGGATCGGCGATAGGGGCTTCCTCTATTCGCGGTTCCCCGCACCGATTGACGGACAGGCCTATCAGCAGCTCAACAAGAACCAGGAACTGCGCTTTCACCGGATCGGCACACCGCAGGCCGCCGATGAGCTGGTCTATGCCACGCCAGACCAGCCAGAGCTTGGACACGGCTCGCAGGTAACTCACGATGGGCGGTGGATGGTGATCACCTCAGCCCAAGGCACTGACAGCAAGAATGCGGTCCAGCTGATCCGTCTGGACGGGCGCAAAGGTTGGGCCGCAAAAACCTTGATCGCGGGGCTCGATAATGATTGGCGCCTGATCGAGGGGATGGGCGACACGCTCTACTTCATGACCAACAAAGGCGCGCCTAAGCTCAAAGTAGTGCGAATCAATGTCGCTGCGGCCAAGCTGCAATTCACCGACATCATCCCGGAGCGCGCCGAAGTGCTCGAACGCGCCCAGATTGTCGGCAATCGGCTGATCCTGTCTTACCTCAAAGACGCCGCGTCGACTGCCGAAGTGGTCTCGCTCGATGGCCAGCCGGTGCAGCGGATCGAGCTGAACGCGATCGGCACCGCCAGCGGCTTTGGCGGCCAGCCCGGCGATCCCGAAACCTTCTACAGCTTCACCAGCTTTAACCAACCGAGCGCGATCTATCGCTATGACGCAGCCAGCGGCACAAGCACGCCGTTCGCGCAGCCCAAGCTGACGTTTGATCCCAGTAACTACGTGATCGAGCAGCGGTTTTATCCCTCCAAGGATGGCACCAGAATTCCATTGTTTCTGGTCCGGCGCAAAGATGTGGCTGCGGCGAACAAGCCGGTGCCGACTTTGCTCTACGGCTACGGCGGGTTCGATATCTCGCTCACGCCTGGCTTCTCGGCAACCCGGATGGCATGGCTCGAGGCGGGCGGGGCCTTCGCCATGGCCAACCTGCGCGGCGGCGGCGAATACGGCAAGGCGTGGCACGATGCCGGGCGGCTGGCCAACAAACAGAACGTGTTCGATGATTTCATCGCGGCGGGTGAATATCTGATCGGGCAGGGGATCACGGCGAAAGGCGGCCTGGCGGTGCAGGGCGGCTCCAACGGCGGGCTGCTCGTCGGCGCGGTGGTCAACCAGCGGCCTGATCTGTTTGCAGCCGCCAATGCCGCAGTGGGCGTGATGGATATGCTGCGGTTCGACCGGTTCACCGCCGGGCGTTACTGGGTGGATGATTACGGCTACCCCTCAAAGGAAGCCGATTGGCGCGTGCTGCGGACCTATTCGCCGTATCACAATATCCGGCTGGGGGCGGCCTATCCGGCCATGCTGGTAACCACTGCCGATACCGATGACCGCGTGGTGCCGGGGCACAGCTTCAAATATACCGCTGCGCTGCAAGCCGCCGACCCCGCCGGTAAGCCGCACCTGATCCGGATTGAAACTCGCGCCGGGCACGGAGCGGGCAAGCCGACTGACAAAGTGGTGGCCGAAGGCGCCGATGTGCTGGCATTTCTGGCGCAATGGACGGGGCTGGCAGTGCCGGTGAGCTAGTCCGCGTTGCGGCGATAGTGGAGCGGCCAGGCCAGCACTTGGCCCAGCGTGCGCGGGCGCAGGGCAAGCCCGGTCGCGGGAAAACCATCGGGTCGGTGATAATCACCGGCCAGCACGTCCCACAACGGAAATAGCGCGGCGAAATTGCTGTCATAGTGCGCCGGATCGCTCGAATGGTGGCGGCGGTGATAGGCGGGCGTGTTAATCAACCACGACCAGCGGCCAAGATCGATCCGCAGCTGCGAATGGGTGACGAAATTCCACAGGCTGAGCAGGGTGTAGATCCCAAACGCCGCCGGCGTTGGAGTGATGACCATTGCGCAAACCGACCAGACGGTGATCGTCTTGAACAGCGGGTCGGCCCAGAAATGGCGGGTAGTGGTCAGCGCCGACATCTCGGGATCGGAATGATGCAACGAATGCATCGACCACAATATCGGTATGCGGTGTTGCATCCGGTGGAACACATATTCACCCAGATCGTAAACCAGCACGAACACAATCACAGCGAGCCAGCCGGGTAGCCGTGCAGGATCAATCAGCGCGGCACCGTGCCAGCCCTTCACCAGGTGATAAACACTGAGCGCGGCCAGCAGGTTGATAGCCCAGGCGATCAGATTGATCACCCAATCGGTGCGCGGTGCGCGCGACAGCCGTTCAGCGCCGACCAGCGAAGCGGCGAAGACGAATCCGGGCAAGTGGTTGAGCAGCCAAACCATCGCGCCGGACTAAGCCGCCGGAGTTAAATTTTGTCAAATGCGTTCGTTCATATAAACTGCGATTTAACTGAATATCGTCTGTCAGCTCAGTTCAGACTTATGCCACCATCGATTCGTTAATTAACCTTCAAGCCCGGGCAGTTCCGTCCGGACCATTGAAGGACTAAGGCCATGAAGACGGTTTCCAAAGCTCTGCTCGGCACTATCGCGGCTGGCGCGATGGTCGCTGCCTCGGCCACTCCGGCGCTGGCCGATCACCGTGATCGCAATGGCGTGAGCGCGGGCGATATTATCGCCGGTGCCCTGATCATCGGCGGGATCGCCGCAGTCGCCACCGCTGCCAGCCGCAACAACGGCGGCTATCGCGACAACCGCAACTACGACAACGGCAACTATGGCAATTACGGCAATAACCAGTCCGGTTACGGTAACAACGGCGGCTACTATGACAACAACGGCGGCAATTACGGTAACAATTATGACCGTTATGCGCAGTATCGCAGCAATCCGCGCCAAGCGGTTGAGCGGTGCATCGCGGCCGCCGAGCGTTATGCCAGCAGCCGCGGACTGCGGGCCGATGTGACCGACATTCGCGAGGTCAAGGACACGCGCTATGGCTTCCAGGTCAAAGGCCGGATCGCGGTTCAGGGCAACAACGATGGCTGGAACCGCGGCGACAGCAATTATGGTCAGGGTTGGGGCGGCGACTATCGTGGCTACAACGACCGGGTACGCGGCTATGACAGCGGTTCGTTCAAGTGCAAGTACGAGCGCGGCCAGATCACCGACCTCGACATCGATGGGGTGAACGGCTTCTAAGCTGAAAACCTCAAGGCTAATGATGGGCGGTTCAGGCAAGAGAAAGCCTGGGCCGCCCATTCATAAGAACGAATGGGAATATGGCACTGGCCTGAAAGTTCGGGCGCGCCTGGCAAAGGGGTTTGTTATGACCATCACGACATCACGCTGGGCCGCCATGCTGGCTGCGGGTGCGTTATGCTCGCTTGGAGCGAGCCCGGCAGCAGCACAGAACTGGGGCGGCGGCTGGGATGGAGGCAATTGGGGCCATCACCGAAACCACGTTGATGCAGGCGATGTGCTGGCCGGTATATTGATCATTGGCGGGATTGCAGCAATTGCCAGCGCCGTCAATTCGAACAAACGGGGCAGCCGCAACGATCGGTCACGCTATCCAGGCGATAACCCGGACGCGCGCGCGGGCCGTTACGGCAATGACAACGACCAGCAGTGGCAGCAAAACGGCGGGGTCGATAGCGCCGTTTATCGCTGCACGAGCGAAGTGTCACGCGGGTCTGATCGCGGCACGACTGTCGAATCGATCAACCGCGATGGCGATGGCTGGCGGGTGCAGGGCCGCACCGGCGCGGGCGGGGAATTTACCTGCTCCGTCGATGGAAATGGGCAGATCCGCAACGTACAAGTGGACGGCCACGCCTATTAAGGCATTGGCTTGGAGCTTCGGCTCAGGCCATCAATGCAGGCTGCCAGTGGGGAACATCCAGCGCTGCGACAGCCGCGCCTTGAACGGCTTCCACGCTCCTTCGGGCTGTTTGAGCCGGTCGGCCAGTGCCACCATTACACTGGGATTGACCCCCAGCCCGACGTGGCTGGCCAGCACCTCGATATTCTCGGTCTGAGCATTGTCTGCTTGGGGGTGCTGCACCGATCCGCGCCAATGGACAATGCCGTCAGTCCGGGTCAGGATCGACGTCGTCGGCACCAGCGGGGCCTGATCGAGCCCGGTAAAATGGCCGTGCTTGACCGGCTCGGGCTCGGCACCGTTGAGGTATTCGAACAGCTTGCCGACGCTGGTGTGGCGGCGGTCATCGTGGATTGGGCTGCCCAGCGAGATCACCTGGCGGACCGCATGCGGGTGCAATTTGGCCAGTTCCCGCGCGAATACCCCGCCCAGACTCCAGCCCACGATCGAGACTTTGCGGCCTGAATCCTGGAAAATCTTGAGCAGCAGCGCTTCCATTTCGTGGACCCGCTGCAAATCGACCCGGACGTTGCGGCCAAGGTCCCAGCCGTAGCTGGCATAGCCCAGATCATCCAGCAGGCGGCGCATCGGTTTGGTCGAACTGTCCGAAGCGAGGAACCCGGGCAGCACGAGTACCGGATGGCCGTCCCCCTTGGGCAGCAACCCCAGCAGCGGGCGCACGGCAATGAATGCGGCCAGTTCAAGCACGCCGCGAACCTCGGCCAGAGCGAGCAGCCGGTGCGGCGGCCGCGCTTCGATTTCAAGCGCATTGCGCGATGCGGTAGTGGCGGTCATTTCCTGGCGGCCTTTCGAGGTTTGTCGGCTGATTTCTGTTTGCTCGTAGGCTTGCTTTTGCCTGCCGGTTTAACCGGCTTAGCCTGCTTTGGTTCCGCTGCCGCCGTTGCTTCTGCTGGAGCTTCAGTGGGGGCTTGGGCCAGCACTACGCGCGCAGCATCGCGCAATTCGGTAAAGCTATCTTCGATGCAGCTTGCGTAGAATTCCGGATCGGGCAGCAATTTGCGGCACGCGGTAAAGGCGATCGAGGCTTCGTTCACATAGCTTTGCACAACATGGCCCAGCCCCATTCCGTCGGACAGGCAGACCAGCCCCAGCATGCTTTCAAGCCGCGCTCCGGTCGAATAAATCGGCACCGGCGGGCCGGGAACATTGGTAACCACGGTGGTAAATGGCGGACTAACCCGGTTAGCCAGCCCCAGACTGGTATAAAGCCGCGCGCCCAAAGCCATGAACAGCGCAGGCGAGACTTTACTCATCTCGGTCATGTTGCGCGCGCCGATCGCGTCGGTCATCGCCTTGGCATTGACCGTCTGTGAATTGACATAGTCGAGCCGTTCAAGCGGATCGGACAGATGCGTGCCCAGCGGAGCGATCATTGCCGCCACTTGATTGCCCATATCGCCCATTTCATCTTTGCCGCGCACCGAAATCGGGGCCATCGCGGTCAGCGTCTTGTCGGGCAGATCATCCTTACTCAGCAGATATTTGCGCATCGCGCCGCCGACGATGGTCAGGAAGACATCATTGACCTTCGCCCCCGGCACCGCTTTGCGGATCATCTTGATATCGTCGAGCGATACGCTGCGGCCTTCGAACACCCGGTTGGGCGAGATAACCGCATTGAATCGCGTGCGCGGGGCGATCATTTCACCATGCAGTTTGAAATCTTTGCTGATCAGGCCTTTGATCGTGCGGGCCAGACCCGGCATCGCCTTGGCTGCAACGTCAAGCTGCCGGACCGGATTGGCCAGATTGTTCATCCAGCTTTTGGTCATCAATTCGGCGAAATTGGGCGGGTCTTCGCCAGCCCAGGTATCGGGCTCGTTAGGCGCTGCGGCATGCGGATCCAGCGTGTGCAGTGCCTCCATCAGATCGATCCCGCTCATCCCGTCAATCGCGGCATGGTGAACCTTGGTGACCATCGCAAAGCTGCCCGGCGCGACGCCAGGAATATTGTCGAGCCCCTCGATTATCGTGAATTCCCACGGCGGGCGGCTGAGATCCAGCGGCCTTGAAAAAACCCGCGCGGCCTGAATACACAATTGCCGCCAATCGCCTGGTTTGGGCAGTGCAACGTGGCGCAGGTGATATTCAAGATCGAATTCCTTGTCTTCGATCCAATAGGGGTAATCGAGATCGAACGGCACTTTGACCAGCCGCTGGCGCATCGTTTTTGATAACTGCATCCGGCTGCGGAAAAAGCTCAGGATATCTTTGTAACGGACGAACCCGCCGGGCGCCGTCTCGGGATTGTAGATCAGGACCGAGCCGATATGCATGGGGGTATTGCGCGTTTCCAACGCAACAAACGAAGCATCCATGCCCTGGAGTTGTCTCAAACTGATACTCTCCCACGTTCTGCCCGATATTAAAGGGTCTTGTGCGGTGCAGCGTAACACACAGGGGATTGCCGTCAACAAGCGCCTTCCGCGCGGGGCTGTGGGCCTGTATTGGTGCAGGCATGGCTCACACTCCCGCAGGAACCCCGTCGCATCCGCACGGCGCTGATCGCTTCCACGAGGAGCGGGCTACTTATACGATGCAAGGCAGCCAGCCCGATCTGGCCGCCGGGATCGCCGCAATCCGCGAGGTTCAGGAAACGCTTAAGCCCAAGCCCGGGGTTTACCGGATGCTCGATGCGCGCGGCGATGTGCTGTATGTGGGCAAGGCCCGCGTGTTGAAGAACCGGGTCGCGAATTATCTGCAGGTCGAGCGGCTGCCGCTGCGGCTGAAACGCATGGTCAGCCAGACCCGCGGCATGACCATCGTCACCACCAATAGCGAGGCTGACGCGCTGCTGCTTGAAGCGCAGCTGATCAAGCGCTTTCGCCCGCCGTACAATGTGCTGTTGCGCGATGACAAAAGCTTCCCGTTCATCTTGCTGCGCGCCGATCATGAATTTCCGCGGATCAGCAAACATCGCGGGGCGCGGCGGGCTAAGGGCAATTACTACGGGCCGTTTGCCAGCGCCGGATCGGTCAACACCACCATCAACGCGCTGCAAAAGCTGTTCCTGCTGAGAAGCTGCACCGACAGCTTTTTCGCGCATCGTGACCGGCCGTGCCTGCTCTACCAGATCAAGCGCTGCTCGGCCCCTTGCGTCGGGCGGATCGACGCGGCTGGCTATGGCGAACTGGTCGGCGAGGCCAAGGATTTCCTCGGCGGCAAAAGCTCGGCAGTCCAGAGCAAGTTGAATGCCCAAATGGAGCAGGCCGCCGCCGCGCTCGATTTCGAGCGTGCCGCGATGCTGCGTGACCGGCTGCGCGCGGCGACGTTCATTCAGGGCAGCCAGGCGGTCAACGCCGAAGGGCTGGGCAATGCCGATGTGTTCGCGGTGGCCAGCCGCAACGGCCAGTTCGGGGTGCAGGCGTTCTTCATTCGCGGCGGGCAAAACTGGGGCCACCGCGCGTTCTTTCCCAGCCACACCGATGGGCTGAACGAGGAGGAAGTTCTGACCAGCGTGCTCGCGCAATTCTATGACGAAGTGCCGCCGCCGCGCGTAAT
>JANMBA010000067.1:0-11812 GCA_031360105.1 Novosphingobium sp. | reverse complement strand
GCTGCTGGTGCTGAACCTGCTGGTGAAGCCGTTCTACATCCTAGGCATCGATGCCGGGGTGCAGGATGCCGTGGGTAGCGCGGCCTATGGCAGCTATGACTATGCCGACGCGAACATGGCCTTTGCCGTGGACGATCAGGTCACCGCCGAGCAGGCCGCTTCAAGCTTCGTCAACCCGATGACCGCGCTGGGTTTTGTCGAGACGATGAAGCTGGAAGGCTTCACCGGGATCGTCCATGCCGCCGCCGCATCGAACCTGGGCCAGATGCTGGTCAAGATCTGCCTTGAAGACGGGGTGCCGCTGGTCAACATCGTGCGTTCGGCCGAACAGGTGAAATTGCTGACCGACCTTGGCGCAACGCACGTGCTCAATATGTCCGACGCCGATTTCATGCCCAAGCTGATCGATGCCATCGCCGAAACCAAGGCCATGCTGGGCTTCGATCCGATCGGCGGCGGGACGCTGTCCGGACAAATCCTCACCGCGATGGAAGCCGCCGCCAGCCGCGGCGCCGTGTTCAGCCGCTATGGTTCGAGCGAGGCCAAGAAGGTTTACATTTACGGCGCGCTGGATATCGGGCCGACGGTGCTCAACCGGGCGTTCGGGCTGACCTGGGACTTGGCGGGCTGGCTGCTCACCCCGTTCATGGCCAAGGCCGGGATGGAAGTGGTCGGACGGATGCGGGCTCGCGTCGCCAAAGACCTGACCACCACTTTTGCCAGCTACTACAAGGCTGAAGTGTCATTGGACGGTATGCTGACCAAGGATGCAGTCAGCCAGTACAACGCGCGCCGCACCAATGAGAAGTACCTGGTAGTGCCCAGCGCCGGATAATTGCCCGCGCGGTGGGAACCGCTTGGGCTTTGCGACGTTCCAGAAAGGCCGTCTCGAAAGAGGCGGCCTTTTCTATTCAGCAAGGATCTGCAACATGGCGACCGCCCTCAAGACCACCGCGTCCACGTTCACCGACGTCACAACGCTGCGCGCCAATGCCCGCAAGAACATCGATGACGGGGCGGTGACCAAAAGCTATCCGGCGGACCGCGAAACGATCATCGCCAAGCTGCAGGAATCGCTTGCGACCGAATGGGTCTGCGTACTGCGCTATACTCGCCATTATCACACCGCGACCGGTCTGGTGTCTGAACCGATCAAGGAACACTTCCTCGAACACGCGCACGCCGAACAGGCCCACGCGATGATGCTGGCCGAACGGATCGTCCAGCTGGGCGGTGATCCCGACCTTAACCCTGACAACCTGAGCAAGCTGAGCCACGCCGAATACCGCGAGGGCAAGACGCTCAAAGATATGGTCAAGGAAGACCTGGTGGCTGAACGGATCGCGATCGATTCGTACCGCGAACTGATCGACTATGTCGGTGACCGCGACACCACCACCAAGAAAATGCTGATGCACATTCTGGAGCAGGAAGAAGAGCACGCCGACGAATTTTCGGACCTGCTGGATGGCTGGGAAGGCGAATAGCGCTGGGCTGTTAGCGGAGCACCGAAACCCGATCCGTCATCCCGGCGAAGGCCGGGACCCAGCACTACTGCCAATCAATCCGCGAAGCGTCGCTGTTTTCTTGTTTGGACTGGGTCCCGGCCTTCGCCGGGATGACGGGTGTTTAGGGTTCGATCACCGCCTATTTAACTCGCGGAACCACGCGAGCACCTTTTCGGTTCCGCGGCTTTCGGCGTTGCGCCAGCTGACCGCGTCCTTCTTGCCGTTGAGTAGCTTGCCATCGGGCCGCAGCACGAACATGGCCGGGGTGCTTTTGAGGTTTTTGACCCCGAGCCGTTTGACCAGATCGAGGTTGCGGCCCTCGCCGGTTTGCGGGCGGCCGACATCGATGAAGGTCACTTCGTAGCGTCCGCCAAACTGGCTGCGGAAGTCCTCCGAGGTAAGGACCTTGGCCAGCGAACGACTGTCATGGCACCAGTCCGCACCAAATACGATTACGGCGAGTGTCTTGTTTGTCGCGGATTGAGCGAGCGCGTTCGAAAATACACGCGAACCGTCGGCAGAGACCGGATAGTAAAGCACTTGATCCGGTTTTTCCGCTGGTGGCGGAGGGTCACCGTACACATGGATCAAATCCGCCTGACCCACGCCCAGCGCCAGCATCAGCGCCGCGGCCAGGCGCAGCACTATCATGCCTTGCCCACGACGCTTTCGGGCAAGTCGGTACCGAACACGCGCTGGTAGTATTCCGCCACCAGCATCCGCTCGGTCTCATCGCATTTGTTGAGGAACGAGAGGCGGAAGGCGAAGCCGGGATCCTTGAAGATCGCGGTATTCTGCGCCCAGGTGATCACGGTACGCGGGCTCATCACGGTGCTGATATCGCCATTGATGAAGCCTTGCCGGGTCAGGTCCGCGACCTTGACCATATTGCTGACGAGGTCAGCCGAGGCACCCTCAGACTTGCTCAGCACGATCTCACACTCGACTGCGGCGGGCAGGTAATTGAGGCCAACCACGATATTCCAGCGGTCCATCTGGCCCTGATTGATCGCTTGCGTGCCATGATACAGCCCGCTGGTATCGCCCAGACCCACCGTGTTAGCGGTCGCGAACAAGCGGAAGTACGGGTTCGGGCGGATGACGCGGTTCTGATCGAGCAGCGTCAGCTTGCCCTCGGTTTCCAGCACGCGCTGGATCACGAACATCACATCAGGGCGGCCCGCGTCGTATTCGTCGAACACCAGCGCCACCGGGTGCTGCAACGCCCACGGCAACAGTCCTTCGCGAAACTCGGTAACTTGCAGCCCATCGCGCAGCACGATCGCATCGCGCCCGATCAGATCGATCCGGCTGATATGCGCGTCCAGGTTGATGCGGATGGTCGGCCAGTTAAGCCGCGCGGCGATCTGTTCGATGTGGGTTGATTTGCCCGTGCCGTGATAGCCCTGCACCATCACCCGGCGGTTAAAGGCAAAGCCGGCCAGGATCGCCAGCGTGGTATCGGGATCGAACACATAGCTGCCATCGGTATCAGGCACGCGCTCGTCCGCTTCGGAGAAGCTTGGCACCATCATGTCAACGTCGATCCCGAACAGCTCGCGGACCGAGACCTGACGGTCAGGCGCGGGCAGAATCGTATCGGAGGCGGTGCCCGGCTGGGCGTTGGGGATGTCACTCATAATGCTCCACCGCCTATACGCGCACGCCGCCTCCTGCAATACGGTTTGCGTTGCAAATTGCGACTCGCTTGCAGAACCCGCCTGAAGGTCTTTGGCTTCCGGCTTTCACCATTTGTGCGAGAGGTCTATCAGGTCACTACGGAGAAGGTGCCATGACCCGATCGATTTTCATAAACCTGCCGGTCACCGATTTGCCGCGCTGGGGTTCGTGCCAGAACCAAAGTTCAGCGACGAAACTGGTGCTTGCATGGTCATTTCCGAGACGATTTACGTCATGCTGCTAACCCACGCCAAATGGCAGAGCTTTACCATTCGGCCAATCCCGCCAAGCGGTTCGAGCGAGGTGTCGCTGGCGCTGACCTGTGAGACCCGCGCCGCAGTCAACGCCATGGTCGAGGCTGGCCGCGCCAATGGCGGCACCGCCGATCTAAATCCGCCCGAAGATCACGGGTTCATGTTCCAGCGGACCATCGCCGATCCCGACGGCCATATCTGGGAACCGTTGTGGATGGAGCGTTGACGACCCGATTATTGTCCTTTTTTGTCGTATTGAGGAAAACTGCTCATGGCCGCATACACCCTGTTCACCAATCCGATGTCGCGCGGGCAAATTGCGCGCTGGGCGTTGCACGAAGCCGGGGTTGAATACGATCAGGTGCTGGTCGACTGGGCCGATAAACCCGCCGCATTTCTGGCTGCCAATGCAATGGGCAAAGTGCCGACGCTGCTTCACCGCAGCGAAACCGGCGAGCGGGTGGTGACCGAATGCGCGGCGATCTGTGCCTACCTCGCCGAATCGCAGCCCGAGGCGGGACTGCTCCCATCGGACGCCGAATTGGCCGACTATTATCGTTGGATGTTCTTTGCTGCCGGGCCAGTTGAACAAGCCATCGTCGGGTGCTCGATGGGCTGGGAAGTGCCCGAAGGGCGCGCTGCGATGGTCGGGTTCGGCAGTCTTGAACGCGTGCTCGATACGCTTGATGGGCATTTTTCGGCACACGCCTATGTCTGCGGGCCGCGCTTTACGATGGCCGATGTTTATGTCGGCAGCCAGATCGATTGGGGGCTGACCTTCGGCTCAATTCCCCCGCGCGAAGCATTTGTCGCCTATGCCGAACGGCTGCAGGCCCGCCCGGCTTATGGCGCTGCCAAAGCGATCGATAACCAATTGATCCAGGATGCCAAACAATGACCGGGGTTACGCTGTGCCTTTGGTACAACGGCGATGCCGAAGCAGCAGCGACGTTCTATGCCGCGACTTTCCCCGACAGCCACGTGGGCGCAGTGTTCACCGCACCCGGCGATTTTCCGGGCGGTCAGGCAAACACGGTGCTGACGGTCGATTTCACCATCTTGGGAATTGCCTGCATCGGTCTTAATGGCGGCCCGCAATTTCCCCACAGCGAAGCTTTTTCGTTCCAGCTTGCCACCGACAATCAGATTGAAACCGACCGTTACTGGAACGCGATCATCGGCAATGGCGGGGCCGCCAGCCAGTGCGGCTGGTGCAAAGACAAATGGGTCTGTCTTGGCAGATCACGCCGCGCGTTTTAACCGAAGGCATGGCCGATCCGGATCCTGCCGTGCGGGCGCGGGTGTTCGCTGCCATGATGACGATGGGCAAGATCGATGTCGCGGGAATTGAAGCCGCACGAAAAGGAAGTACCTGATGCACGAACTCTCTGTCACCCGCCTGATCGATGCACCCGCCGCCAAGGTGTGGGACATCATGGTCAACCGCACCGACGAATGGTGGTGCCCCAGGCCGTGGCGCGCCGAAATGGACTTTGGCGCGCGCCGCCCCGGCGCAATGACCAAGGCCACCATGTATGGCCCCGCTGGCGAGGTCAACGAGCACCCCGGGTTCATTCTGGCGTGGGACGATGGCATCCGGTTTGCCTTTACCGACGCGATTGAGGGCGACCTGCACCCGGCCGGACCGTTTATGATCGGGATTTTCGCAATTGCCCCCGAAGGCGCAGGAACCTGCTATACCGCCACCGCCCGGCATTGGACGTCTGAGGCGATGGTGCACCATACGCAGATGGGGTTTGAACAAGGCTGGGGCGCAGTTGCCGATCAGCTCAAGGCGCTGTGCGAAGCGGAGTGAACGGACGCCAGATCTGGCTGCTGTGCGGCACGCTCGATGCGGTTTTCGCTACGGCCTTGGCCGCGCTGCGTGGCGGCGACGTGCTTGGGGTCTGGCGCGGCGTTGCGTCCGGGCCGTTTGGCGATGCCGCCAGCAACTGGGGGTGGGCTGGTGTCGTAGTGGGCCTGCTGGTTCATTTTGCGATCATGGCGGTGATGGTCGCGGTGGGGCTGAGGCTGGGCCGGAATGGCCCACTGGGTGACATTGCGCCTTGGAAGGCGGGCACGCTTTATGGCCTGGTGCTGTACGGTGTGATGTACGGGCTGGTGCTGCAATGGCGGTTTGGCGCGCCCTTCCCCAATCCCGACAAGCTCAAGCTGGCGATCGGCCTGTTCCCGCATATTTTTCTGGTCGGGATCCCGCTGTTTTATCTGATCAGGCGAACGCGGCGGCTTTCCTGAGCAACTGATACGCTTCAACCACGGCTTGCAACCGCGCTTCGTGGCTGCGGTCACCGCCGTTGCGATCAGGGTGAAGCGCGCGGACCAGATCGGCGTAGCGCATCCGCAGCGCGCGACGTTCAGCATCGAGCGGCAAGCCCAGCGCGGCCAGCGCGCGGCGTTCAACGGGGCTGACCAGCCGACCATCATCGCGCTGGGCCGGCTGGCGCGCCCGGGCGCTGATCGCCTCCAGCGGATCGGCAAAATCGGCCCAACGCGGCGCCTGGTCGATCCCGGCGGTGGCCGAAAAAGCGCGGGTCTGACGCTCCCAGCCGTGCACCGGGTGCTGCGCGGCCAGGATTTCATCGGGGCTCATCCCGGAAAACCAGTTGTATCCCGCGTTGAACTGACGGACGTGATCGAGGCAGTACCAGCGATAATCGCCGGGTCCATCATAGCCGCCATCAAAGCCCGGCAAGCGCGGACCCGGCGCGCGGAACTCGCCCGGCTCGGGGCAGCCAGGGGCATCGCAGGGGCGATCTTTGCCAGCGGTCCGTCCATGGAATCGATCATGTTTCACCCCTTCCACATGGGCAATGATTGGTTAGAAGGGAAGCCATGACCATCACGCTCGCGCAAGAAATCGAACAGCTGCTCACCGCCGCCTTTGCCCCCACCCGGCTCGCCGTCATTAACGACAGCGCCAGCCATCACGGCCATTCGGGCGACGACGGCTCGGGCGAATCGCATTTTACGGTGGAAATCGAAAGCGCAGAGTTTGCGGGGCTATCGCGGCTTGAGCGCCAACGCCGGGTCAACCACGCGCTGGGTGACATTCCGGGTCAGCGGGTCCATGCCTTGGCAATCAAGGCGACAGCGCCCGGAGAATGAGGAGGAATTGATGCCTGGTGCCTTTTCGGGCTTTGGCCTGTTTGCAATTTTCGTGGTCATTATCCTCGCGCTCAAGAGCTTCGGGATCAATCAGGAATACCAGCGCGGCGTGGTGTTCCGGCTGGGCCGACTAAAGGAGACCAAGGGTCCCGGCTGGTTTTGGCTGATCCCGATTATCGAGCGGGTGGTGAAGATCGATCAGCGCGTGATCACTTATGCGCTGGCAACGCAAGAAACCGTGACCCGCGACGGCGTGGCGGTGAAGATCAATGCCGTGCTGTGGTTCCGCGCGGTCGATGCGGCCAAGGTCGTCACCACTGTGATGGACTGGACCAGCGCGGTTATCCAGGCCGCCGAGACGGGCCTGCGCGATGCCATCGGCCAGAGCGAACTCGATCTGATCCTCAAGGACCGCACCTCGATCAATGCACGATTGCTCGAATTGCTCGATAAAACGGTCAAGCAATGGGGCGTGACGGTCGACGCGGTCGAGATCAAGGACCTGGACATTCCCGAGCAAATGCAGCGCGCGATTGCCCGCGAAGCCGAAGCCATCCGCGAAAAGCGCGCGCGGATCATCAAGGCCGAGGGCGAGAACGAAGCCTCGGCCAAGCTGGCTGAAGCCGCGAAGACTATCGGCGAAGTCCCCGGCGCGCTTGAGTTGCGGCGGCTCCAGACGTTGAGTGAGATCGGGGTCGAGCACAATTCCACGATCATCGCGATGTTCCCGACCGAGCTGCTGGCGGCAGCGAAGCAATTAACTGATCGGGGCGGCACAAGTTGAGTTGGGCACCGTTAAACTTGGCGTTGCCACTACCGAACAGCGTCTAAACGCAGTGGCAGAACTCCGCCTATGCCGACTTTGCTGAGCTTGTCGAAGCACTGTCTTTCCTGGCATCGCGCGCGCCACGAATAAAAGTCCAACCCTCGTCGACTGCCTGCCAGGACAGGCTTCGACAAGCTCAGGGTAGTCGGTTATTGGGAGCCCGGCGGGATAAACGAAGACGTTCACGGAGAGACAACACATGACATTTGCCGGACAAGCCGCGTGGATCACTGGCGCTTCATCGGGGATCGGCGCGGCGCTCGCCCGCGGGCTGGCGGCACAGGGTGCGCGGCTAGTGCTGTCGGGGCGCAACGTTGCGGCGCTTGAGCAAGTGGCGGCCGATTGCGGCGATGTCTTGGTCCTGCCGTTTGAGAGCACCGATTACGCCGCTATCGCTCCAGCAGTAGAGCAGGCTTGGGGATGGGCTAGCGGGATCGATCTCCTCGTCAACAATGCCGGGATATCGCAGCGCAGCCTGGCGGCTGAAACCGATTTTGCGGTCTATCAGCAGATTATCGCGGTCGATCTGCTCGCGCCCATCGCGCTGACGCAGGCGCTGCTGCCCCGCATGCTGGTGCGCGGTTCGGGCCGGATCGCGATGATATCCAGCATCGCGGGCAAGGTCGGGGTGCCGCTGCGTACCGCTTATTGCGCGGCCAAGTTCGGACTGGCCGGATACGGCGATGCGCTGCGCGCCGAAGTCGCGCATCTGGGCCTCGAAGTGCACAATATCTATCCCGGATCAGTCCGCACCGACGTCTCGCGCAACGCGCTGACTGCCGATGGCAACAAGCGCGGGGTCAGCGACAAGGTGATCGATAACGGGATCGAGCCCGCAGTGGCGGTCGCACAGATGATCGAGGAAATGCTCGCCGGGCAGCGCGAAATCATCGTTGCCGAGGGTGCCGAGCTGGCCATGGGCGAGGCCCGCCGCACCCCCGATGCCCTGCTCGACCAGATCGGCGCATTCATGGCGGCGGGCTATGTCAAACGCATGAATGAGGGTGCCGAATGATGGAACAGCAACGTGTCACCCTCGCCAACGGGATCGAACTTGATGTGGTCGATCAGGGGCCGAAAGATGCCCCGGCGCTGATCTTCCTCCACGGCTTTCCCGAAAGCCACCGCACCTGGCGGCACCAGATCGCGCATCTTTCAGGCCGGTTTCGCTGCATTGCGCCCGATCAGCGCGGCTATCGCGGTTCGTCCAAGCCGCTTGGGGCAGAGAATTACACCCCGGACAAGCTGATCGGCGACGTGTTCCTGCTGGCCGACGCGCTGGGGGTGGAACGGTTCACGATCATCGGGCACGACTGGGGCGGCGCGATCGCCTGGGGCGTGGCGATCACCGGGCAGCTGTCAGGCCGGGTCACCCGCGCGGTTATCGCCAATGCGCCGCATCCGGTGCTGTTCCCAAAACTGCTGTACACCAACCCGCAGCAACGCGCCGCCAGCCAGTATTTCCGCGACTTCCGCGATCCCGCTAATGACGCGCTGGTGCAGCAGTTTGGGCTTGGCGCGCTGCTGATCAAGGCGATGGGTGAGCGCGAGCAATCGGCGATGTTGGAGGACGCCGAACGCGCCGCAATGCTGGCCGATTGGGCCGACCCTGCCGCCGCCATCGCGATGCTCAACTGGTACCGCGCCAGCCCGATGGAAGTCCTGCCGCTGGACGCGCCGTACGAATTGCCCACCGGCTGGCAGCCCTTCCCGCTGCCCCGGCAAGTCATCCCGACTTTGGTGATCTGGGCGATGGACGATTTCGCGCTGCCCCCGGCCAATCTCGACGGGATGGCTGACCTGATCGAAGACCTGACCATCGTGCAGGTGGCTGACGCAGGCCATTTTGTGCAGTGGGAAGCGCCGCAAGCGTTCAACGCCGCGCTCGATGCGTTTCTGGCACGGACTGCTGGTGGCGACTGATCCCCCGGCCATCCGCCGCTCGTCCGGCGGGATTGGCGGCGCGATTGCCACAGCCGAAGCCAAAGCCCGCCGCTCGATGCTGCGCAATCATGGCGGCGGCGTGGCGGCAGTCAGCAACCTTGAGCTGTTTTTCGATCTTATTTTCGTGTTCGCGGTGACCCAGCTGTCGCACTTCCTGCTTGCCGATCTGAGCTTTACCGGAGCCTACAAGACCGCGCTGCTGTTCGCCGCCGTGTGGTGGGCGTGGATGTACACCACCTGGGCGACCAACTGGATCGATCCTGACCGCGCGACAAACCGGTTGATGCTGGGCGGCGTGATGCTCGCCAGTCTGGTGATGGCCGCCGCGATCCCGGCCGCGCTTGGCCCTGGCGGATTGGGCACTGGCGGATTGGGGACTGGCGGGCTGGCCTTTGCGATTAGCTATATCGCGATTCAAGTTGGCCGCAGCCTGTATGTCAGCCGGGTCATGGCGCGCGAGAATGCGACTGGTAGCCGCAACTTGCTGCGAATATCGGTCTGGTTTCTGGCCACCGCGCCGCTGTGGCTGTGGGGCGCGATCCAGCCCGATGTTATCACCAGGGTCGGCTTGTGGACCTTGGCGCTGGCCATCGAATACGCCGGGCCTGTGCTGCAATTCATCACCCCCGGCCTTGGCCGCTCGCGGGTAGAGGACTGGGATATCTCGGGCAGTCATATGGCCGAACGCTGCGGGCTGTTCATTATCATCGCGCTGGGCGAAGGGCTGGTGATCACCGGCGCCACTTATGCCGCGGCAACAGGCCAGCCCGGGCTCAATCTGGCCTTGGTCATTGCCTTCCTCGGCACTTTTGCGATGTGGTGGCTGTACTTCGATATCGGTGCCCGGCGCGGCGCGCGGCATATCGAACAACACGCTATCCCCGGCCTGATCGCGCGGCAAGCCTTCACTTACTGGCACATTCCGATCGTGGCCGGGATCATCGTGCAGGCGGTGGGCGACGAATTGCTGCTGGCGCATCCGCTGGAGCCGGTCGATGTGAAATTCGTGAGCGTGGTGTTTGCCGGTACGGTTTTGTTCCTCGCTGGTCTGGCGGCGTTCAAGCGGATTTCAAGCGGCAATCCGTGGTATCCCGCATCGCATACTTACGGGCTGGGCCTGGCCACGGTGATCGCCGGGTTAAGCTGGTGGCTGCATCCATCAGGGCTGGTCCTGGTTGGTGCGACCGCGACCTTGTTCGTGCTGATTGCGGTTTGGGAATGGGTCAGCTTCCACGGCGGCTGGCTCGAGCGGATGGAGCGGCGCGGTTGGTGGCTGGGCAAAGTGATCCGCATTCGCGTTAATCAGCGCCGGGCGTTGCGATTGGCGAAAGAGGCGGCTGAACGGAGTTAGACCAGCCACTCGATCGTTGCTCCGTGCGGATGCGCGCGCGCCAGCAGGTGCGGTTCACCGCCGCCGGGCCAATGACGCACAGTTAGTTCATGCAGGTGCAGCACCCGGTTGGCCTCAAGTGAAATCCACGCCAGCGGGCGTTCGGGTGTGGCCGCAGCTCCCGCTCCGTTCATCGCCGCCGTCACCCGCGCCTGCTGGTCTGCGGGAACATACTGCCACACGATCGAATGCATCAGCACCCGCGTGGTCCCGGCCACTTGCGGCCTGGCCAGTTCCGCCTCGACAAAGGCCGCAGCGTTCATCTGCACCAGATCGGGCGGAGACTTCGCCGCTTCGTCCACCGCCGCCGCCATCCGTTCAAACCGCACGGTATGTTCGGGCCAGATATAAGCGGTCAGCCGCAACGCCTGCGCCGGGTCGGTCAGGTCAACCGGCGCAACATCGCAACCTTTGGTCGAAGCGATCTCGATCGCGCGGTCCGGCGGAGGATTGCCCTGCCACTCGGGCGCAAAGCGCAGCGCGCCCGGCTCCGGTCCAACCGTCACCCCGGCCAGATCGTATTGATAGCGCGCCAGCATCAGATTGATCCCCGCGCTCGATCCAATCTCGAGACACTGGAAGCGCGGTGGCAAGCCCTGCTCGGCGAGCCAGAGCATTGCGGCGATGAAATTGGCCGAGCGACCCGCCTCGTTGGTCTGCGGCGGACCATCGAGCCACGAGAGCAGATCGGCCTCGTGATGGCGGATCGCGGCTGCGACGATCAAAGCATCATCGACCCCCGGCTGATCGGTGTAGATCGCCTCAAGTGGCGGTTCTGCCCCCTTGAGCCGAAGTGCGTGAATGCCGCCCGCCATGCGAAGCGGCAAAGCGTCGGCCATCGGCGGCCCTGACCAATTGCGAGCCCGTTGAAGAAATGCGCCGTCGTCGCCGCGTTCCATCAGAATACCGAGCGCTGCGACAATTCGGGCAGTGACAGTCGCGCCCGACGCGGTGCAATAGGCGACCTGATTGTCGAACACCGCCGTCATGATCCCGGGACCGCTCGCGTTGATATCGATGAATTGGTACTGCTTGGCCATCCTTGCCCTTTCCCGCGCCGCCGCCTAATGCGCCCACGCTATGC
>JANMBA010000048.1:0-8001 GCA_031360105.1 Novosphingobium sp. | reverse complement strand
CCGGGATGCCGATGGGCATGGCCGACGTGGCCACGGTGTTGTTTGCCGAGCAGCTGAAGTTCGATCCAGCAGCACCCAAATGGCCGGATCGCGACCGGTTTGTGCTGTCCGCCGGGCATGGCTCAATGCTGCTCTATTCGCTGCTTTATCTGACCGGCTATCAATCACCGACGATCACCGACATTGCGAATTTCCGCCAGCTGCATTCGGTCTGTGCCGGGCATCCAGAGAACATCGAGCTCGATGGGGCTGAGGCCACGACCGGCCCGCTGGGACAGGGACTGGCGATGGCGGTCGGCATGGCGATTGCCGAGCGGCACCTCAACGCTGAATTCGGCGGGGAACTGGTCGATCACCAGACCTGGGTGGTGGCAGGCGATGGCTGCCTGATGGAAGGGATCAACCACGAAGCGATTGGCCTTGCGGGCAATCTGAAGCTTGGCCACCTGAATGTGCTGTGGGATCACAATTCGATCACCATCGATGGCGCAACTTCGCTCTCCACCTGCGAGGACATCCTGGCGCGGTATCAAGCGACTGGTTGGCACACCACCGCGTGCGATGGGCATGACTATGCCGATATCAGCAAGGCCCTGGCCCGCGCCGCCAAAGACCCGCGCCCGTCGCTGGTTGCGTGCAAGACGATCATCGGCAAAGGCGCGCCCGACAAGCAGGGCACGCACAATGTCCACGGCAGCCCGCTTGGCGCAGACGAAATTGCCAAGGCCCGCAAGGTGCTTAACTGGACCGCCCCGCCGTTTGAAATCCCGGCGGACATTCTGGCCGACTGGCGCTCGCTTGCGGCCAAGGGCGCGACTGCGCACGGCGCGTGGAACACCCGGTTGGCCGCCGCACTGCGCGGGGATGAGTTTTCGGCACGGATGGCTGGCGATCTGCCCGCGCTGGCCGACTGGCACGATTACCGCGCGCAGCTCGCCGCCGATATGCCCAACATCGCGACCCGCAAATCGAGCGAGAGCGCGCTGGGCGTGCTCACCGCAGCAGTCCCGGCAATGATCGGCGGATCGGCTGATCTGACCGGATCGAACAACACCAAGACCCCGTCCACCCTGCCACTGACGCCCGACGATTATGCCGGCCGCTATGTCTATTACGGCATCCGCGAATTCGGCATGGCGGCGGCGCTGAACGGGATGGCGCTGCACGGCGGGATTGTGCCGTACGGCGGCACCTTCCTGGTGTTCTCGGACTATTGCCGGAACGCGATCCGGCTGGCCGCGCTGCAACAGGTCCGCTCGATCTTTGTGCTGACGCATGACAGCATCGGGCTGGGCGAAGACGGCCCGACGCACCAGCCGATCGAGCATGTCGCATCGCTGCGCGCGATCCCGCACCTGTGGATGATGCGCCCCGCCGATGCGATGGAAACTGCCGAGTGCTGGGAACTGGCGATCGGCCGCAAGAATGGCCCATCGGCGCTGGCGCTGACGCGGCAGAACTTGCCCGCGCTGCGCAGCGATGCCGATCAGAACCGCAGCGCCAAAGGGGCTTATCGGCTCGTTTCGGCCACCGCGACCAAGCAGGTGGTGCTGCTCGCCACTGGCTCCGAAGTGCAGCTGGCGGTGGCAGCGGCCAAGTCGCTCGAAGCTGACGGGATCGGCGCGGACGTAGTGTCGATGCCGTGCTGGGAACTGTTCGAAGCGCAGGACGAAACCTATCAAGGTTCGCTGATCCCGCACGATCTGCTGACCGTGTCGATTGAGGCGGGGACCACCTTTGGTTGGCACAAGTGGACCGGGCGCGACGGACTCAACATCGGGATCGACACGTTCGGATTATCGGCCCCGGCTGAAGACCTGTTCAAGCATTTCGGCCTGACGGCTGAGGCCATTGTGGCAAGGATCAAGGCCAAGCTGGGCCGTTAACAGGAGTATATTTGCGATGGCGATCAAGGTTGCGATCAACGGGTTCGGGCGCATCGGGCGCAATATTGCACGCGCGATCATCGAGCGGCCCGATTGCGGACTCGAACTGGTGTCGATCAACGATCTGGCCGATGCCAAATCCAACGCACTGTTGTTCAAACGCGATAGCGTCCACGGCATGTTCACCGGCATGGTCGAAGTCGATAGCAACGATCTGGTGATTAACGGCAAGCGCATCCACGTTACGGCTGAGCGTGATCCGGCCAACCTGCCGCACAAGGCCAATGGCGTCGATATCGCGCTCGAATGCACCGGCTTCTTCACCGACCGGGCGAGTTGCGAGAAGCATCTGGCGGCGGGAGCTAAACGCGTGCTGATTTCGGCCCCGGGTAAGGGCGTCGATCTGACCGTGGTGTTCGGGGTCAACCATGACAAGCTCAGCGCCGAGCATGTTATCGTCTCCAACGCCAGCTGCACCACCAATTGCCTCGCGCCATTTGCCAAAGTGCTCAACGATGCGATCGGGATCGAGCGCGGGCTGATGACCACGATCCACGCCTATACCAACGACCAGAAAATCCTCGACCAGATCCACGAAGACCCGCGCCGGGCCCGCGCTGCGGCGATGAGCATGATCCCAACCACCACCGGCGCAGCGCGCGCGGTGGGCGAGGTGCTGCCCGAACTGAAGGGCAAGCTGGATGGTTCGGCAATCCGCGTGCCCACACCAAACGTCTCCGTGGTCGATCTGACCTTCACGCCGAAGCGCGACACCACCAAGGATGAAGTCAACGCGCTGCTGAAGGCCGCGTCCGAAGGGTTCCTGAAGGGCGTGCTGGATTATTCGGACGAGCCGCTGGTCTCGATCGATTACAACCACTGCCCAGCCAGCTCGACCATCGACAGCCTGGAGACAACGGTGATTGACGGCAAGCTGGTGCGGGTGCTGAGCTGGTACGATAACGAATGGGGCTTTTCCAACCGCATGGTCGATACGGCCGGCGCAATGGGCAAGTTTCTCTGATCGTCAGCCCGGCGCAGGCCGGGACCCAGGCCGATCAAAGGACGCCGCGAAGCGTCGAGTTTGCTTTTCAGGACTGGGCCCCGGCCTGCGCCGGGGTGACGGAGTTTGCAGAATGACCAGTTTCAAAACCCTCGATGATCTTCCCGCTGACCTGACCGGCAAGGTTGTGCTGGTGCGGGTCGATCTCAACCTGCCGATGGCTGAAGCGGTGGTCACCGACGATACCCGCGTCCGGGCCTCGGCACCGACTATTCTGGAATTGGCTGATCGGGGCGCCAAGGTGCTGCTGCTGGCGCACTTCGGGCGGCCCAAGGGGGAGAAAGTCTCAACCCTGTCCGTCTCGATGACGCTTGATGCGGTGCAGCACGTGCTGGGGCGCGAAGTGATGTTCGTGCCCGAGATTGCCGGGCCGGTTGTGGCGCAATCGATCGGCATCCTTCAGCCGGGCGATATCGCACTGCTCGAAAACACCCGGTTCTGGAAGGGCGAGGAAGCCAACGATCCGGCGCTGGTGGCAGCCATCGCGGCTAACGCCGATCTCTATGTCAACGACGCGTTCTCGGCGGCGCACCGCGCGCATGCCAGCACCGAGGGGCTGGCGCATGTCCTGCCAGCCTATGCCGGGCGCGCGATGGCGGCCGAGCTGGCGGCACTGCAAGCAGCGTTAGGCACCCCGGAACGTCCAGTCGCGGCGGTAGTGGGCGGGGCGAAAGTCTCGTCCAAGCTCGACGTGCTGACTCATCTGGTGACCAAAGTCGATCACCTGATCATCGGCGGCGGCATGGCCAATACCTTCCTCGCCGCGCGCGGGGTCGATGTTGGCAAGTCGCTGTGCGAGCACGATCTGGCCGCAACCGCCGAAGCAATCATGGCGGCGGCGGACAAGGCGGGCTGCACCGTTCATTTGCCATACGACGTGGTGGTGGCCAAAGAATTCGCGGCCAATCCGGCCAGCATGCGCACATGCAATGTCCACGAAGTCGCCGCGGACGAAATGATCCTCGATATCGGCGTGGCTGCCACCGAAGCATTGGCCGATGTGCTCAAAACCTGCCGCACGTTGGTCTGGAATGGTCCGCTGGGGGCGTTCGAGACGCCGCCATTCGATGCCGCTACCGTCGCCTTGGCCAAAAGCGCCGCCGCCTTGACCAAGGAAGGCGCGCTGATCTCGGTCGCGGGCGGGGGCGATACCGTCGCCGCGCTCAACCAGGCTGGGGTTTCGGGCGATTTCACGTATATTTCGGCTGCTGGCGGAGCCTTCCTCGAATGGATGGAAGGCAAGGAACTGCCGGGGGTGAAGGTGCTCGAAACCGTCTGATCGGTGCAAGCTTAGCGCTGTTGCGGCATTGCAGCATGGCGGCTATGGGCGCGCATTACATACGTATGTGAATGCAAGGAATCGCGCCAATGAATACTGCCGAAATGACCGCCAAGCTGGCCGCCGGGCAGGGCTTTATCGCCGCGCTCGATCAATCGGGCGGATCGACGCCGAAAGCACTGGCTGGTTACGGGATCGCGGCCAACGCTTGGTCCGATGACGCGGGGATGTATGCGCTGATCCACGAAATGCGCAGCCGGATCATCCGTTCGGCAGTGTTCACCGGGGACAAAGTGCTGGGCGCGATCCTGTTCGAGCGGACCATGGACGGCGCGGTCGATGGTCAATCCACGCCCGCTGCGCTGCTCGCCAAGGGCATCGTCCCGTTTATCAAGATCGACAAAGGCCTCGAAGACGAAGCGCAAGGCGTGCAGCTGATGAAGCCGATGCCTGAGTTTGATGCGCTGCTGGTGCGTTCCAAGGCGCTTGGCGTGTTTGGCACCAAGGAACGCTCGGTGATCAATTCGGCCGACGCCGCCGGGATCGCGGCGATTGTCGCGCAGCAGTTCGAAGTCGGCCGCCAGGTGCTGGCGCACGGCATGATGCCGATGCTCGAGCCTGAAATCAACATCAAGAGCGCCACCCGCGCGGCGTGCGATGCAATGCTGCGCGATGAAATCCTGACCGCGCTGGATGGCATGGCCGAGCAAGTGATGCTCAAGTTGTCATTGCCGGTGGTGCCGGGCACCTTCGCTGCGCTGACCAGCCATCCCAAAGTGTTGCGTGTGGTTGCCCTGTCCGGCGGTTACGAGCGGCCCGAAGCCTGCGCCGAACTCGCCAAGAACCAAGGGATCATCGCCAGCTTCAGCCGCGCACTGCTGCAAGACTTGCGCGCGCAAATGAGCGATGCCGAATTCGACGCCGCACTGGGCAGCGCAATTGATGAGATTTACACCGGTTCGACCGTCAAGACGGCCTAAAGCCCGCCGCTGAATTTGAACGAAAAGCGATAATCGCGGGGCTGGACCGGGTGCTGGGTGCTGCGCGGCGGCATTGTGCCTTGCAGCACGAGCTGCCCATCGGCGACTTGCAAGGGCTTGTCGCTGGCCAGTTCGCGCACTGTGCTGCCTGCGCCGGTGGTGACCCGCACGCTCAGCCGCACCCGCCCAGCCCAGATGCAGCGCGCTTCCATGGGGCAGCGGCTATCTTCGAGCACCGCGAGCGGGGTTACTTTCGGGCCGCCGAGATTGACCGTCTGGCCCAGCTTCGCATCGACCGAGCCGTCATCGTTGGTGCGGGTGGTAACGCAGCCGGCCAGCAGCGCGGCGGTCAGGGCGAGGGGGAAGGTGTGCTTGATCATCGTTCACATATGTAGCGGCGTAGCTGAACAGGTGCCGAACGCTTGGCGCAAGCGGCTTGCCGGGTTAAGGGGCGGCGATGTCCAATTGCCAACTGTATCTGATTTCTCCGCTCGACGTTTCGGGCATCTTTCCTGACCGGCTGGCGCGCGCGCTTGATGCCGCGCCGGTCGCCGCGTTCCAGTTCCGGGTCAAGGGGCTCGACGAACACGCCGCCGCCCGGCTGGCTGAGCCGTTGCAAGAGCTGTGCGCGGCCCGCGAGGTCACCTTCATTGTCAACGATGCGATCGGCCTGGCCAAGCGGCTGGGTGCGGACGGCGTGCATCTGGGACAATCCGATGGCAGCGTGGCCGATGCTCGCGCAGCGCTGGGCCGTGAGGCGCAGATCGGAGTGACTTGCCATGCCAGCCGCCATCTGGCGATGGATGCGGGCGATGTCGGGGCGGATTATGTGGCGTTCGGGGCATTCTTCCCGACCACCACCAAAGTGACCGAGCACCGCGCAGAGCTGGATCTGCTAAACTGGTGGCAAGGAATCTTTGAACTTCCCTGCGTCGCCATCGGCGGTATCACACCTGAAAACTGCGCGCCGCTGGTCAGCGCCGGGGCTGATTTCCTCGCAATATCAGGCGCAGTCTGGAACGGCGACGAGGCGCAAGCGGTGCGCGATTTCACCGCGGCGATTGGTGCTGCAAGCGCCGCTGCGGGAGCCTAATTCGCGCTGGTGCGTTTGATCTGCCGAGGAGCGAGTGATTTGGTGCTTGCCCGTGGGAGCCACCGCGCATGCGTTCGATTTACCTTACCCTGCCGTTATTGCTGACGCTCGCTGCTTGCAAAGTCAGCGACGGCATGCCGCCCGATGCCAGCGCCACGCAGGCGCCGGCCAATCCCATTGCGCAAACCAGCCCAACAGCAGATCCGCTGGCGGCGCACGATGGCGGGGCCACCGCCAATGAAGTGCCCGACAGCGAGCCGCGCCCCGTAATGCAGGCGCAGGTCGTGCTTGATCGGCTGGGGTTCACCCCCGGGGTGGTTGATGGCAAGCCCGGCCTGTCCACGCGCAACGCGGTATCAGGCTTTCAGGAAGCCAATGGCCTGACTGTGACCGGCGAGATTGATGCGGCGACCAAAGCTGCGTTGATCCAATATCAGATCATTCCCGCCACCCGGGTGGTGACGATCCCGGCTGAATTTGCCGCCGGGCCGTTCGTAAAAATTCCCAAAGGACCGGAGGATCAGGCCAAGCTGACCGCGCTGGGTTACGAAACGCTTGACGAGAAACTAGCGGAGCGGTTTCACACGACGGTGGCAACGCTCAAGCTGCTGAATCCGGGCGGGATGCCCGCCGGATCGGCCAAGCCCGCAGCTAGCACAAGTCCGGCCCCTGCCGCCGCAGCTACACCCAAACCATCCGCGACCGGTGCGCCCATTCCGGTGTTCAGCGCGGGCCAGCAAATTCGCGTTCCCAACGTGGGCGGCGATACCATCGCGCCGGGGCCGGTCAGCGATGCGGCCTGGCAAGCGACGCTGGCCATGCTGGGGGTGGGTAGCGAACAGCCCAAGGCGGCGCGGATCGTGGTGAGCAAATCGAAGGGGATGCTCAAGGCCTATGACGCTGCGGATAAGCTGATCGCGGTTTACACCGCAACGATGGGCTCCACTCACGATCCCCTGCCGCTGGGCGATTGGGGGATCACCGGGGTCGGGCATAATCCCAAGTTCAACTACAATCCCAAATTGTTCTGGGACGCGAAAGCCGGCAGCCAGAAGGCAACTTTGCCAGCGGGGCCAAACGGGCCGGTCGGCGTGGTCTGGATCGATCTGACCAAGGAGCATTACGGCATCCACGGCACACCGCATCCCGAAACGATTGGCCGGGCGGAAAGTCACGGCTGTGTAAGGCTGACCAATTGGGACGTCGCCCGGTTGGCGCAGATGGTTTCGGTCAAAACCAAAGTCAGCTTTGAGGCTTGACCCGGTGCAGTGGCAAACCCGCCTGCGGCTGATTGCCGGGACGTTCCTGGTTACGTCGCTGCTGTGGGCGGGGGCCGGGCTGTATTGGTGGAATGGTTCGGGTCAGCCAGCGGCGCTGCCGACGATGACCCTAGCGCCGGGAGTGAGCCTTAGCCCGCCAGTTGCTGCGGAATTGACCGCTGCGGTTAAAGCATCTGCGCCGGCGCCAAAGGCCGCATCGTTGCCAATCGCGCCGGGCCAGTCGCTGATCATTCCGGTGCAGGGGATTACGGCCAGCCAGCTCACCGATACCTTTACGCAGGCGCGCCAGGGCGGCTTGCGGGTGCACGACGCGATCGACATAATGGCGCCGCGCGGCACGCCCGTGGTTGCTGCTTCGGCGGGAACGATTGAAAAGTTGTTCGCTTCGAGCGCCGGCGGGCTGACGATCTATCTGCGCTG
>JANMBA010000047.1:0-3297 GCA_031360105.1 Novosphingobium sp. | reverse complement strand
TAACCGGCCCGAGCTCCGCAATCCGGTCTCCGACCTTGACCTGATCGAGGCGTTGCTAGGGACGCTGAGCGCGATGGAGGACGATGCCAGCGTCAGGGTCGCGATCCTGACCGGCGCGGGCACGGCGTTTTCCGCGGGCGGAAACCTCAAGGCGATGCTGCCCGATTCGGGCGGGCTTAACGCCAGCTTGCCGGCCCGTACCCGGCGCAATTACAAAAGCGGGATCCAGCGGTTACCGCTGGCCTTTGCCGCGCTCGAAGTGCCGGTGATCGCGGCAGTCAACGGCGCCGCGATTGGGGCCGGGCTGGATCTGGCCTGCATGTGCGATCTGCGCGTGGCGGGCGAAAGCGCCAAGTTCGCCGAAAGCTTCGTAAAGCTCGGGATCATTCCCGGCGATGGCGGAGCGTGGCTGTTGCAACGCATCGTCGGGTTCTCCAAGGCGGCTGAGCTGACGCTGACCGGGGAAACGATCGGGGCCGCCGAAGCGCTGGCTATCGGGCTGGTTTCCAAGGTTGTGCCCGATGCCGAACTGCTGGACGCGGCGCACGCCATGGCGGCGCGGATCGCTTGCAACCCGCCGTTTGCGGTGCGGATGGCCAAACGGCTGCTGTGGGATGCCCAGCGGATGGACTTGCCCGCCGTGCTCGAAATGTCTGCCGCAATGCAGGCCGTGGCGCATGCCACCAAGGACAATACCGAGGCGGTCAGCGCGTTTCTGGAAAAGCGTACACCGGTGTTTAAGGGGGATTAAGCGCCCTTCCAGCGTCATCCCGGCGCAGGCCGGGATGGCGAATGTGGCGTGAATGTGATTTCTCACTTGGTAGATCACATTTTAATGTGATACGTCGCTCGCATGACCACAACCCTGATCGATCGCGTCCGCCGCCTTGTCAACGATGGCGGAATGTCGCGGGCCGGCCTGGCGCGCGCCGCCGGGCTGCATTCCAACACGCTGCGCGAATGCACCGATGACGGCTGGAACCCCACCGCTGACACCATGCGCAAGCTTGAGCAATTCATGTCTGACAATGACGAGGCCCCGGTGCTCGTCTCGATCGAGGAAATCATCGACGAGGCCCGCAATGGCCGGATGTTCGTGCTGGTTGACGATGAGGACCGCGAGAATGAGGGCGATCTGGTGATCCCGGCGCAGATGGCCACCCCCGATGCGGTCAATTTCATGGCCAAACACGGGCGCGGGCTGATTTGCCTGACCATGACCAAGCTGCGGACCGAGCAGCTCGGGCTTGAACTGATGAGCCGCGTCAACGGGACCCGCCACGAAACCGCCTTCACCGTCTCGATCGAAGCGCGCGAAGGCGTGACCACCGGCATTTCCGCAGGCGACCGTGCCCGCACTGTCGCAGTGGCGATCGATGCGGCCAAAACCCGCGATGATATCGTCACTCCGGGCCACGTGTTCCCGCTGATCGCGCGCGATGGCGGGGTGCTGGTCCGCGCCGGCCATACCGAAGCTTCGGTCGATCTTTCGCGGCTCGCCGGACATAACCCTTCGGGGGTGATCTGCGAGATCATGAACGAGGACGGCACGATGGCGCGGATGGACGACCTCGTCCCGTTCGCGCGCCGCCATAACCTCAAAATGGGCACGATCCGCGATCTGATCGAATACCGCCGCAAGCACGATCATCTGGTCGAGCGGGTGGCCGAAGTGCCGTTCACCTCGGACTATGGCGGCCAGTGGAAGCTGCTGACCTATCGCAACAAGATCGATGCCAGCGACAGTTTCGTCCTCCAGATGGGCCAGATCGATCCCACGCAGCCCACGCTCGCTAGGGTCCATACCATCTCGATCCTTGATGATATGCTGGGCCAGCCCGGCCCCAAGAAGCGCACGTTGCAGCGCGCCATGGCCGAGATTGGACGCGCGGGTGCGGGCCTGATCGTCCTGCTGGTCCGCCCGCAAGAAAGCAGCGAGGCGGGCGGCGGCGAGGCGCGAGATATGGACCTGCGCGCTTATGGGATCGGCGCGCAAATTCTGGCCGACATGGGCGTGCACGAGCTGATCCTGCTATCCAATGCGCACCGCAATGTCGTTGCTATCGAAGGCTACGGCCTCAACATTGTGGGCGAACGCCCGATCCCGGCGGAGTAGCTGATGGCCAATTTCCTGATTATCGAAGCGCGGTTTTACGATCACCTCAACGATCTGCTGATCGAAGGCGCACGCGCCGCGCTAAAGGGCGCCGGACACAAGGTGGCGGTGATTACCGTCCCGGGCGCGCTGGAAATCCCCGGTGCAATCGCCTTGGCCGAGCAGTCGGGCCAATACGAAGGTTTCGTGGCAATCGGCGTCGTAATCCGGGGTGAGACCTATCATTTCGAGATCGTCGCGGGCGAAAGCGCGCGCGGGATCATGGCCTTGACGATGGACGGGTTTGCGATCGGCAACGGCATCCTGACGGTTGAAAATGAGGCGCAGGCGCTGGTCCGCGCTGATCCCAAGCAAAGCAACAAGGGCGGCGAAGCGGCCAAGGCGGCGATGGCCTTGCTCGCGCTCAAGGAAAAATTTGCATGACCAGCAGCTTGGCAATCGCGGGCATCCCCTTGGTGCTGGGGGGTAATGTGTTCGGCTGGACCGCTAATCAGGACACCAGTTTTGCAGTGTTCGATGCGTTCTTTGCAGCGGGCGGGCGGATGATCGATACCGCCGATGTCTATTCTGCCTGGGCTCCGGGCCACAAAGGCGGCGAAAGCGAGACCTTGATCGGCGCGTGGTTGGCCAGCCGGGGGGTGCGTGCCGAGATGCGCATTCACACCAAGACCGGAATGCTGGCACCCGGTGGCGGCGACCCCGCGCTGTTCGCATCCGAGCGTATTGCGGATTCGCTGCAAAAGTCGCTCGACCGGTTGCAGACCGACTATCTGGATCTTTATTACGCGCACCGCGACTATGAGGAACTGCCTGCCGCCGATATTGTCGCCGTGTTCGGCAGCGCGACAAAGGACAAGGTCCGCTCGCTCGGCGCGTCGAATTTCAGCGCGGCCCGGCTGGGCGATGCGCTGAGCGCAGCGAAAGCCGCTGGTTCGATGCCGTTCACCGCGCTGCAGAACGAATACAATCTGGTGAGCCGAGAGAAGTACGGCGCCGACTTGCAGGCGCTGTGCACCACCAATGGGATCGCGATGTTCCCGTTCTACGGCATCGCCAACGGGTTCCTCACCGGCAAATACCGGACGGACGCTGATTTCACAAAATCGGTGCGCGGCGAGCGGATGAAGGAATTGATCGTGTCGGGCGCGCCGATGCTCGCCGCGATGGACGCCATCGCAGCT
>JANMBA010000046.1:0-3640 GCA_031360105.1 Novosphingobium sp. | reverse complement strand
CGATTGCCCGATCGCGATCGACAATACCTTCCTCGGGCCGCTGTGGCAGCAGCCGATCAAGCACGGCGCCGACATCGTGGTCTATTCGCTAACCAAATATGTCGGCGGCCATTCGGATCTGGTGGCGGGGAGCATCGGCGGGGCCAAGCGCTGGATCGATCCAGTGCGGATGCTGCGCAACACGATGGGCGGGATTCTTGATCCGCACACCGCGTGGATGCTGCTGCGCAGCCTTGAGACGGTCGAGCTGCGGATGACCCGCGCGGGCGAGAATGCTGCTAAAGTCTGCGCCTATCTCAAAGGCCATCCCAAGGTTAAAGCGCTGGGCTACCTCGGCGACATCGCCGATCCGCGCCAACAGGACATTTTCGATCGCCATTGCAGCGGCGCGGGCAGCACGTTTTCGCTCTATCTAAAAGGCGGCGAGGCCGAGGCGTTCCGGTTTCTCGATAGTCTGAAGATCGCCAAACTGGCGGTCAGCCTGGGCGGAACCGAGACCTTGGCCAGCCTGCCTGCGGCAATGACTCACTTGTCAGTCCCGGATGAGCGCAAAGCACTGCTTGGCATTTCAGACAATCTGGTGCGGATCAGCATCGGGATCGAAGCTGCCGATGACCTGATCGCGGACTTTGAGCAGGCCTTGGCGGCGGTCTGATCCGCTTGCTCCGCATATGACTTTCTGCTTGGGAAGCGGCATGAGCCACGAACCGCACGACAAGCTTCACTCCGACGCAGACACACCCGGCCCCTCGCGCCTGGTCAAAGTGCAGCAAGGCCCATGGGCCGGATGGCATCACTGGGAACCGGTCGACGATTTCGAGGAGCACACCGGGCCGTTTTATTGCCGGGCCGAAGCGGACGGGGTCCTGTGCGGGTTCATCTCAGAAGCCAAGAACCGCAACGGCGGCGGCAACATTCACGGCGGCGCGTTGATGACCTTTGCCGACTATGCACTGTTCATGATCGCGGGCGGGCCCAATACATCGGTGCACGGAGTGACCGTGACGATGAACTGCGAATTCGTTGGCGCGGCCGAGCCGGGCCGGATGCTGACGGCACGCGGCGAAGTGGTCCGCGCCGGGTTTTCGATGGTGTTCGTGCGCGGGATTATTGCCGACGAAGATCGCCCGGTGCTGGCTTTTTCGGGGACGATCAAGAAACTCAGGCCCAAAGCCTAGGGCTTACCCCTTCCACTCGCGGCGTTCTTCACTTGAACGAAGCACTTCGTAAGCCAGTTGCAGCGCGCGGAACGCCTTGGCCGCATCCTCGTCGCCGGGGCGCAGGTCGGGGTGGACCTCCTTGGCCTTTGAACGCCAGGCCTTTTTTACCTCGTCGAATTCGGCATCTGGGGCCAGCCCGAGCAGATCGAGCGCGCGGAGTTCGTCGCGGCTGCGGGTGCCATCGCCCGAGGCGGCCCAGCCATAGTGCGCGCTTTCGTGATAGCCTTCGTGCGTTTGCCGCTCGGCAGCTTCACGCTCGGCGATTTCCTCGGCGTCGAGCCCGGCGAAATATCCCAGCCTGAATTGTATTCGGCGGCGTGGCGCTGGCAGAACATCCAATGATCAGGGTTATTGGGGCTTTTGGGGGCGGGACAATTGCCCGCATCGGTGCAGCCGTGGCGGTCACACAGGCGCACCTGCGCCGCCTCGCGGCTGCCGCCATAGCCGCCCCAGCGGGGAAATCCCCAGGCATCAGATCTGCGTGCTCCGACCATCGTTTTGTCCGGTAGGCGCAAGCCGGGTCGCTGTGCAAGCGCAATGAAGCGGGCCCTGCGATCAAGCGGTCGTTTACCCTCTTGCCATTCGCGGCGATCGGTTGCATATCGCAACCCGGTCTCAGGAGGGCCATCTCGATGAGCAAGCAACTCGCGCTGGCGATTACCTTTTCCGTGCTGGCTACGGTCGCGCTGACCCTGTTCGGCGTTAACCCGGCGATGCGCTTGCATGGGCAAAGCAGCGGCCCGAACCTGATCAGCGTGCAGGCACCGTCAGTGCCTGCGCTAAGCCAGCTGTTGCCAAGTTTGAACTAAACCTCAAAGGGTAAAATAAGCGCTCCGTCACCCCGGCCTGCGCCGGAGTGGCGTGGGTTCGGCTTTCCCGCAGCTAGTCAATCGTGATCGTCACCGCGCGGCGGTTTTTGGACCAGGCTTCCTCGGTCGAATCGAGCGCGACTGGTTGGTCCTTGCCGAAGGTCTGCGTCGCAAGACGGCTGGCATCAACCCCCTGGCTAACCAGATAGTTCTTCGCTGCATTGGCGCGGCGCTCGCCCAGCGCGAGATTGTATTCGCGGGTCCCGCGTTCATCGGTGTGGCCCTGAATAGTTGCGCGCTTGGCCGGATATTTGGCCATCCAGGTAGCTTGCGCGGCCAGTGCCTGCTGATCGTTAGCATCGATGTTGTACTGGTCGGTATCGAAATAGACCGTATCCTGACCCATCATCTGCGCGGTAAAATCGGCCTGACTGCCGGGCACCGCAGCCGAGCTGCCGCCGGTATCGGTTGACACCGCGCCGCCGGGATCGGGCGGCAGGATCTTGGGCGCTTTGTGCGAGCAGGCGGAGAGCACCAAGGCGCTGGCGAGGGCCGTGGCGATGCTGGACTGGATGTTCATGCGGGACTCCTTCATTGTTTATGCTTCAGGCTTTGCGGGCCCAAGTCAACGCGGCTTAGGGACGAAGCGGTCCCCATGCGGGATCGGAGCCATCGCCGGGCGTGGTCAGCTTGCGTTCGTTCTTGCCGGTCAGATCGACTTGCCACACCTCGGTCTTGCCCGAGGTGCGTGCGGTGCGGAAAAACTGGATCACGCGGCCGTTAGGAGCCCAGGACGGGGCTTCGTCCTGCCAGCTATCGGTCAGATAATGCATCGCGCCGCCAAAGGGATCCATCACTGCGATCCGGAAATTGCCAGCGATATGCGTAAATGCGATCTGGTCGCCGCGCGGGCTCCACTCGGGCGTTGCCGCGCGTCCGCCGAAAAAGCTGATGCGCTTTTGATTGCCGCCATCCGCATCCATCACATAGACCTGCTGGCTGCCCGAACGGTCGCTTTCGAACACGATCCGGCGGCCATCGGGCGAGAAACTGCCGCCGATATCAATCCCCGGCGAGGTCGTGAGTTTAACCGCGCTGCCGCCGCCGCTGGGCATCTTGTAGATGTCGGTATTGCCCGCGATCGCCATCGAATAGAGGATCGATTTGCCATCAGGCGACCAGCGCGGCGCAAACAGCGGGTTGGGCGATTGCAGCAGCAGCCTTTGGGATTTGCTGGCCAGGTCATAGATGTAGATCCGCGGGCTGCCGTTGAAGTACGACAGGTACAGGATCTGCTTGTAATCGGGTGAATAGCGCGGGGTTTGCGCGGTCGCCTGCCCGGTGGTCAGATAGGTGTGGTTGGCCCCATCCGAATCCATCACCGCCAGCTGCTTCATCCGGTGACCCTTGGGTCCAGTTTCGGCAATGTAAGCCACCCGGCTGTCGAAAAACGGGTTCTCGCCCGACAGGCGCGCATAGACAAGGTCAGCGCATTTGTGCGCGGCGCGGCGCCATTCGCTGGGACTCACAGTCCACCCGGCCTTCGCCAGCTGCTGGCCCAGCGACACGTCGTAGAGATAACAGCCCACCGTCACGTTGCCGTCGGCCTCA
>JANMBA010000082.1:0-10438 GCA_031360105.1 Novosphingobium sp. | reverse complement strand
TGAATTTGCCCGCAACCGCGCCGGCTGGATCGCCGGACAGCTGGCCGCAGTGCCCGCGGCGGCGGCGCTGGGCGACGGCGGCGAAGTGCAGTTTTGCGGGGAACGTCTGACCATTCGCCATGATTCCACCGCGCCGCGCCGCGTGCATCTGGATGAGGGGGAACTGGTGCTGGGCGGACCGCTCGACTCGGTTCCGACCCGGCTCAAACGCTGGTTTGAAGGCGAAGCGCGGGGTTTGATGGCGGCTGACCTAGCGCACTACTGCGCCCGGGCCGGGCAAAGCGTGCCGCAACTGCTGCTCTCCAATGCGCATCGTCGCTGGGGCAGCTGCGCCCGCGGCGGGACCATCCGGATCAACTGGCGGCTGGTAATGACCCCGGCCGATGTGCGCCGCTCGGTCGTGGCGCACGAGGTCGCACATCTGGTCCACTTTGATCACAGTCCGGCGTTTCATGCGCTGCTGGGTGAACTGTTCGAGGGCGATTTGCGCGCCGCTAACCGCTGGCTCAAGCGTTCGGGCCGCGCGCTTTACCTGCCCTTCGGATAAATCCGTAACACCTCCTTAACCATAACTGCCGCACTACGCCGGCATGGTCCGCCGTCTTGCCTTGATCGTAGCCGTGTTGCTGGGCGCTCCTGCCGCCGCGCAGGACAATTGCCGCTTGTGCTATACCAGCGGAGTAACCGCACCGGGCGAACGCCCGCTGGCGATCGAGATCTGGGCCGACCTCAATTTCAGCAAACTGGCGCTGACTGGGCGCAGCGGTGGCAGCGCCGCGCTGTCGGCGACCGGTGGCGGCAAGCAGACCACCGGCGAAGTGATCGATCTGGGCGGGATTTCGGTGACCGGGCACGGCCGGATCACCGGCGTACCCTTGCGCGAAGTGCGGATCGAGCTGCCCGACCGGGTCGATATGACCACCGGCGATGGCGGCCACGCCGATCTGGCGCAATTCACCACCGATCTGCCGCCGCACCCCGCGCTCAATGCCAATGGCGAGCTTGAATTCAGCTTCGGCGCGCGGCTGGCGCTCAGCGGCGGGCGCAGTGGCAATTATCGCGGACGGATCCCGATTTCGGTCGATTACAACTGACGACTAGCGCGGGGCGCAGACTGCCCCTATCTTGGCCTCATGTCATTCATGCGTAATATCAATCCAACCGGCGCGCTGGCCGATCTGCGCACTGTGTACCGTGAAGCTGGCCCCGGGCGCTGGCGCTATGCTCTGCTGGCGGCGCTGTGCACGTTCGGCACCTTCGCGATCATGGCGACGCAGAACTGGGTCGGCGAACGCCGCCTGCCCGAGATTACCTACATCAACTCGTGGCCGGCTGACCGGACCGAAGCTGAGACCAAGGCCTTCATCGCCGCGAACCAAAAAAAGAAGGACGCGCGCGAAAAAGAGCAAGCTGCATCCGATGCCGAAGCGCAGAAGCTGTGGATGGCTGTTGGCAAAGCCTCGGGCATGGACGTGAACGCGATCAAGCAGAAGGCCGAAGCCGATGCCGCCGCTGAAAAGGCGAGGGCCGAGGCGCTGTCGGCCAAGAATGCCGCACTGGCCACAGCCCGCGCCGAAGCCCGCGCCAAAGCTCCGGCCACGCAGACCCCGGGTGGCCGCTGAGATCGACCAGCGCTGGCTGGCTGCAGCGGCGCGGCTGGCGGTTCACGGCATTCCCTTAACGCGGCCGAACCCCGCCGTCGCCGCGCTGATCGTCAAGCATGGCCGGGTTATCGCGCGCGGCTGGACGCAAGCAGGCGGACGGCCGCATGCCGAGGCTGATGCGCTCGCTGCCGCTGGAGCGGACGCTGCTGGAGCAACGCTCTACGTCACGCTCGAACCCTGTGCCCATGCCAGCCCGCGCGGGTCATCCTGCGCCGATCTGATCGCGGCCAGCGGAATCGCGCGGGTGGTGATCGGCTGCCGTGACCCCGATCCACGCACCGCCGGGCAAGGCCTCGCGCGGCTGCTGGCCGCCGGAATCGCCGCCGAATTGATTGATTGCGCCGATTGCGCCGCCAGCCTCGCCGGATACCTCACCCGCACGCTGCTGCACCGCCCGCACGTCACACTTAAGTTAGCCTTGTCGGCCGACGCCCGGCTCGCCCCGCCGCCGGGCGAGGGCCAGTGGCTGACCGGGCCGGAGGCGCGCGCGCACGTCCATACCTGGCGCGCGCGGATGGATGCGATCGTGGTCGGGCGCGGAACGCTGGAGGCAGACGCGCCCCGGCTTGACGTGCGCTTGCCAGGGTTGGCCGCCCGAAGCCCCGAACGCTGGCTGCTTACGCATGGCGCTGCCCCCAGCGGTTGGCGCGCGCTGACCTCCCCCGCCGCCATCGGCAGCATGGCCGATGCGCAATACCTGATGGTCGAAGGCGGCGCCGAAACTGCGCGGGCGTTCCTGAGCGCCGGGCTGATCGACCGGATGCTGCTGTACCGCGCGCCGCACGCGGTTGGTGGCGTCGGTCCGGCGCTGCCAGAGCTTGGCCCAGCCGAACTCGCCGCTGACACCGCTTGGGCGCGGATTGACACGCGCCAGCTTGGCAACGACCGGTTGGACGTTTACGAGCGCTCATAATGTTTACCGGGATCGTCTCAGCCATCGGCACCTTGCGCGAAACGCGCCAGCAGGGTGATCTGCGCGCAATCATCACGTGCCCCTACGATCCAGCGCAGATCGCGATCGGCGCGTCGATTGCCTGTTCGGGCGTCTGCCTGACCGTGGTTGAACGCGGCGGAAGCACGGGCGACGCTTGGTTTGCAGTCGATGTGTCTGGCGAAACTGTCAACTGCACCGTGCCGGGGATGTGGGCGGTCGGCGCGCGGCTCAACCTCGAAACCGCGCTGAAACTCGGCGATGAACTTGGCGGGCACATTGTCACCGGACACGTCGATGGGGTTGGAACCGTCCACAGCACCGAGCCGGCGGGCGATTCGTGGCGCGTGGTCATCGCCGCTCCGGCTGACCTTGCGCCGTTCATCGCCGCCAAGGGCTCGATCACCGTCCAGGGCGTCTCGCTGACGGTCAACGCTGTGAACGACCTGCCCGGCGGGGCCTGCCTGTTCACGCTCAACCTGATCCCGCACACCGGCGAGGTCACGACGCTCGGCACGCTCAAACCCGGCGACGGCGTCAACCTCGAGATCGACGTGCTGGCGCGTTATTTGATGCGGATGCAAAGCCTGCGCGGCAATGCCTGACTTGTGGGCCTGATCTGCGCACGCGCCTGAGCATCTGCGCGCGCAAACAGCGTTTTCCCTCCGCCGAACAAGCCGCCGCCGCCGCGCTGTCAGCTAAGGTTGAGCTCAGATACTACCGCTGCGACCGGTGTTTCAGGTTTCACCTGACCAGCCGGCTGAAGGGCAAGCGGGTTTTACGGACCGCTGGATAGCGGGTTCAGCCGGTTACCGCCGCCAGATCGGCGATGAATTTGTCGATATTGTCCATCGTCAGCCCGGCGATGTTGATCCGGCCCGATCCGGCGAGGTAAATGCCGTGATCTTGCCGCAACTTGAGAATTTGTTCGGGGCTGAGCGGGAGGACCGAGAACAGCCCGTTCTGTAGCGCAATCGGCGTCAGATCAATCGCTCCGGCCTGCCCCACTTCGCCCAGCCGCGCACGGACCTGGCGCATCCGGACGCGCATCGTATCGAGCTCGTCCAGCCACAGCGCGGTCAGCCCCGGATCCTCAAGGATGATCCGCACCGCCGCGCCGCCGTGATCGGGCGGCATCGACCAGGCCGCGCGGGCCAAGGCATGGCCGTTCGACAGCACCCGGTTCAGCACCGCACCGTCTGCGGCCATGACATAAATTGCGCCGACCCGGTCGCGGTACATGCCGAAGTTCTTGTCGCAGCTGTAAGCGATCAGCGCCTCGGGCACCGCAGCCAGCACCTGACGCAAGCCGTAGGCGTCTTCCTCCATCCCGTGGCCGAGGCCCTGATAGGCCAGATCGAGGATCGGGAGCAGCTGGGCGGCGGCGACCAGCCGGGCAATCTCGTCCCACTGGGCGTTCGAATAGTCGATCCCGGTGGGGTTGTGGCAGCAGCCGTGGAGCATGATCGCATCCCCGGGCTGAGCCAGCCCGATCGCGACGCGCAGCGCGTCCATATCCGTCGTCCCGGTCTTGGTCGCGTGCGTGAACGATTTGAGTTCAACCCCCAGATCGCCCAGAATTTGGGCGTGGTTGGGCCAGCTGGGCAGACCCATCCAGATCCGTTCCACACCAGCCTTTTTGGCCAAGGCCACCGCGATCCGCACCGCGCCAGTCCCGCCGGGTGCCTGCATGCCTTCCATGCGGCCACTCATCGTGGGATCATCAACGCCAAAGATGTACGGCATCAGCGCGTGGACAAAGCCCATATCGCCCTCGGGGCCCAGGTAGCTTTTGGAGTTCTGCGTATCGATCAGCACTTGTTCGGCGGCTTTGATCGCGCCGAACACCGGAGTGCTGCCCTGCCCGGTGCGATAGACCCCGACGCCAAGATCGATCTTGTCGCTGCGCGGATCGTCATTGTGGAGCTTGATCAGCGCGAGCAGCGCGTCGGCGGGTTGTTGGTCAAGATTGCTGAGCATGATGAGCGCGCCCTTAGCCGGGTGGGCGCAGCGCGGGCAAGGAACAATTCGGGCTGTTACCCGTTAAAGCCATGGTCACCGGCAGGACGCCGGCGGATTGGACTTGCTCCGCGGCCCGCTGTAAACGAAAAGGCGGTTATGCTCGCACCCTTTCCAGCCTCGGCCCTGCCCCAGACTTTGCCTCAGACCTTGCGTGCGGCGCTGCTGCGCGGGATCGCGGGCAAATGCCCACGCTGCGGGCAGGCCAAGCTGTTCGCCAAGTTCCTCAAGCCGGTCGCGGAGTGCCCGCGCTGCCACCAGGATTGGAGCCTGCACCGCGCGGACGATATGCCGCCGTACATCTCGATCCTGATCACCGGGCACGTTCTGGTTCCGCTCATCATCTATTTTGCAGCAGTCGCGGATATCTCGATGGGCCAAGCGCTGGCAATTTGCCTGACGCTGGCGGCTGTGCTGATGATCAGCCTGCTGCAACCCGCCAAGGGCGGCACGATCGCGCTGCAATGGTGGCACGGGATGCACGGCTTCGTGCCTTCGGGAAAAACCGAGGCGGCACAACCCGCGCCCGCGCTGGGCGATTGATCACGCGGTCAGTCCGGCGGAATTAACGCGGCAAACCTAGAACGACCGGCTTAAAACGGCAGCCACTTGTGCTTGACCGAAAACTTCATGTAGCCCGCATTGACCCCCAGCCGCAGCCCGACGCCTGAGCGGACCGGAATCAGCACGATATTGCCGCGACGCATATAGCTCACGTTAAACCCGCCAAGCAGATAGGCCTGTCCCTCACCCGCCGGGAAGCGGTGGTACAGGTCGTCGGAATTGTAGAGGTTATAGACCAGCACAAAGGTGCTGCCCGCACTGGCCCCGGCGTCGAACCCGATTGACGGTCCGGTCCAGTAAACCGGGCGCTGCCCCTCGATTTTGTGGAACAATGTGCCCGAGCCATAACGCACGCCGACCACCAGCGCGCCGCCGCCTTCGCGCCCGACGATATAAGCATTGGGCTCGCCCTGCTTTTTGAGAATGTCTTGAATCACATCGGCCACGCCCTTCGCGCCCTTGCCGAACACTCCCTCGGCCGCGCCGATCAGATCGTCCTGCTTGTACGTGGTGCCAGGCTGGTTGGGATCGGCCGGGGCCTCGGACGGGGTTCCGGCAGGAGTTGGCCCCGGCGATCCAGTGCTGACGGGGTAAGCTGCAGGTGCTGGGCTGGCAACCGGCGCATTGGCCGATGCCGGGCGTTTAAGGTCACCGTCGATCGCCTGATCGGGATCGACCGAACTGATTTGCGCCGGGGCCGCAACCGAGCCCGCCAGCGCAAGCGCGCTCATCACCGCGATAACGGTGCCGCGCAGCGCTGCCACAAAGCGAAAGTTCATTGACCCAACCCCTCAGAATAACCGGTCGTTCGTAGTGCAGCCTGACTGCCGCCGCGACAATGAACCGGCGATGAGCCGAGTCGGTTTTGCGGCGGGAGGAGCCTCCGCCGAGCCAAATAGTCTGCAATCATTCGCCAAACAGCCCCTTGCCGCCCCCGCCCCCCCTCGCTATAGCGCGCCCTCGTTGCTGCGATCCGGAGACGTGGGTGAGTGGCTGAAACCAACGGTTTGCTAAACCGTCGTACGGATACATCTGTACCGAGAGTTCGAATCTCTCCGTCTCCGCCACTTTCCTGCTCGATCAGATAATGTCATCGCAGTGCCAGGCCAGCTATGCGGTTTGATAGGGGTGGTGCTGTGGGCGGGGCGTTATGGGTTGCCCGCGTCCGCTGTACGTTCCATGCTACTGCGGCTGCCCACCAAGGGTTGCCAGCGATTGATCGCACCCGGAAATCGTCATCATGTCCTATCCACTGTCGATTGAAATGGTCGAAGTTTCCCCGCGCGATGGCTTGCAGAATGAACCGCAAGCGATTGCCACCGCTGACAAACTTGAGCTGATCGGGCGCGCCATCGCGGCGGGTGCGCGGCGGATTGAAGTGACCAGTTTCGTCAATCCGCGCGCGGTTCCGCAAATGGCCGATGCCGAAGCGGTGTGCGCCGGCTTGCCCGAACATGCCGAAGTGACTTACATCGGCCTGGTGATGAACTTGCGCGGCGCCGACCGGGCGCTGGCCACCGGCCGGATTGACCAACTGGGCGCGGTGGCGGTGACGACCGATGCCTTTGCCATGGCCAATCAGGGCCAGACTAGCGCCGGCTCGGTCGCAGCCGCCCGGACCGTGATCGCCGCGGCGCGGGCCGCGGGGAAATCGGGCCAAGCAACCATTGCCGCCAGCTTTGGCTGTCCGTTCACTGGCGAAGTGAACGAAGACCGGGTAACGGCGATGGCGGCCGAGATTGCCGCGGCGGGGGCGTGCGAGATCGGGCTGGCCGACACGATCGGGGTCGCCAATCCAGCCCATGTCGCGCGGCTGGTGGCCCGGGTCCGCGCGGTGATCGCCCCGCTCCCGGTCAGGGTGCATTTCCACAACACACGCGGCACTGGCCTCGCCAATGTCTGGGCCGCGCTGGGCGCCGGGGCGACGATTGTCGATGCGGCGATCGGCGGGCTCGGCGGCTGCCCGTTTGCCCCCGGAGCAGCGGGCAACGTGGCGACTGAGGACGTGGTCTATATGCTCGAGCGGGCCAGCATAGGCACCGGGCTCGACCTGCAGGAATTGATCACCGCCAACCATTGGCTGGCTGGCGTGATGCAGCGCAAATTGCCCGCGATGACGGCGCATACCGCTCCGTTCCCGACGTCAACAGCGGACCTGTAGCTGGCTGAAGTACGGCGCAAATAGCCCAGCTCAGCGCACCGAAAACCTGACCCGATCAACCGTGCGCCCGCTTTCGTCGAGCAATGCGAGCAAGTGGCTGCCCTTGATCAGCGGCAGTTGCGGCGCGCCGGTGGCGGGGGCGAACGGTTTGCCGTCAAGCGAAAGCGACAGGTTCGCAGCTTCGCCGGTGATCGTCACGCCGACCGCTTGGCGCGCGGGCGGGATATCCGGATCGAAGGCATAGACGCTGCCCGAAACCGGGTTGGCGATGCGCGGGCGGCGGGCGATGCCTGGCACCGCCGCGAACCGGCGCTGCGCAGTGCCGGGTAAGAACCATTCGCGGCGCGGTGGCTCGCGCAGTCCGGCAAAATCGATCTGGCCGGGCTGGACGCTAGCCGGGCGCGGCGGCTGCAACCCGGGGGAGCCGCGGTGCAGGCCCAGCATTACATCGCGCCATACCGGGGCGGCACCGCTGGTGCCAGATATGGCCCGCATCGGATCGCCCTCAAGGTTGCCGACCCAGACCGCCACGGTGAACCGGTCCGAATAGCCGATGCACCAGTTATCGCGCATCGCCTTGGAGGTGCCGGTTTTGGCCGCTGCCCAGAACGGCAGCCGCAACGCCGAATCGACCCCGAAGGTGCTCGCCCGCGCGCTCGGATCGGCCAGCATATCGCCCACAATCCACGCCGCACCAGGATCGAGCACTTGGCGCGGGGGCACCTGCGGATCGTCAGCGCGCACGCGAACCGGTCCGGCTTGGCCCAGATTGGCGAGCGTGCGGTAAGCGTTGGCCTGTTGCACCAGCGTGACCTCGGCCGAACCCAGTGCGAGCGAGAAGCCGTAGTACGAACCGTCGCCCTCCAGCCCGTCATAGCCCAGATCCCACAGCCGGTCGCGAAAGTCCTGCACCCCATCGAGCAGCAGCGCGCGCACCGCCGGGACGTTCAGCGAATTGGCCAAGGCCCGCCGCGCCGAGACCGGGCCCATGAACGCATTGTCATAATTGCGCGGCACATAAAGCCCCGAGGCGGTATCGAGCTGGACCGGCGAATCGTCGAGGATCGAAGCGGCGGTCAGCCATTTGCGTTCGATCAACTGGGCATAGAGGTGCGGTTTAAGCGTCGATCCGGCCTGCCGCAGCGCCGCCGCGCCATCGACCGAGGCAGCGGTCGAGCCCAGCCCGACCCCGCCGACGTAAGCGAGCACCGCCCCGCTGCGGTTATCGAGCACCACCACCGCGCCATCGCGCACGCGGCGCGGACCCAGCCCCTGCAACTGGTGGCGCAAAGCATCAGTGGCCAATGCCTGCACCACAGGATCGATCGTGGTCGTCACCTTCATCCCCGGCGCGGTCAGCAAGTGTGCAGCAAGGTGCGGGGCGCGCGCGGGATCGAGGCTGTTCAACCGCCCCGCACTTGCTGCCGCATCGGCCAGCGCACCCAGCGCCGGGCAATCGGCAAGCGGGAGTAAGCGGCAAGCGCGCCCCGCCAAGGCCGGCGGCGGCGCGGCGGGATCGCGCAGCAGCGCGGCCAGAATGGCCGCCTCGCGCCGATCAAGCTTGCCCGGGGTCTTGCCGAACAGCGCCAGCGCGGCGGCACCGACCCCCTGCGTTTCACCGCGAAACGGCGCGAGATTGAGGTAGGCCTCAAGGATCTGATCCTTGCTCCAGCGGTGTTCTAGTGACCAGGCGGCGCGCATCTGGCGCAGCTTATCGAGCCAACCGCGCGCACCGGGCCTTCCTATCTGGGGCCACAGAAACGCGGCAGTCTGCATCGTGATGGTGGAGGCACCGCGGCTGTGCGCGCCTTGCGCGCGGCCGCGGACCGATCCCGCCAGAGCGAGCCAATCGACCCCGCTGTGGCTGGTGAAGCGATGATCCTCGGCCGCGACGACATCGCGGCGCAAATCGGGGCTGATCGCGCCGAGCGGGGTCCAGGCCAACCGCCGCATCGTAAAATCGATCCGCACTTCGTCAAGCAAGCCGCCGTTGCGATCATACAGCCACGCTTCGCTCGATTTCCAGCTGGATTGCAACACGGCAAAATCGGGCGCCTTGGGCGGGGCCGTGCGCCAATCGAGCGCCACCCCAGCCAGCGCCAACAGCGCCGCCAGCGCAAGCAACCAGCGGTTCCGGGCGCGCTGCGGCAGGTACGCTAGAACGCCCACACCGTCACCGGCTCAAGCGGTAGCTGCGCCCGGATTTCAGGCGCATACATCGCCTCGACCCGCGCCGGGGGCAAAGCAAACCGGCCCGCTGTATTGAGCCGCAGGGTATATTCCAGCACCGTTGTCCCGCGCGGCATCCAGTCAAAGAAGGCTTGCCAGACCCCGCGCGTGCTTTGCGTATAGGCAGGCCACGCGCCTTCCGCCGCCTCACCCTGCTGTAATTGCTGCGACCTTCCGCCGAGCGACGACATCACGACAGCACCGGGCGGCAAGGGTTCGGACAGCGCCACCCAGGTCCGCTCGGCGCTGGCCTCGATCGTCAGCCGCACCCGCACGACATCGCCTTGCGACAGCTTGCCCGGCACTCGCGCCGAGACCACGGTCATGCTGCGCGAGAGCTTGTACCCGGCGTATAGCGGCGCAGTCAGCGGCACAGCGGCGTGGACCGCCACGGTCGCCCACGGGCCCGCCCCGCCGCTTTGCGACAGGATCAACGGCCCGCTCAGCAACGGAAGTTGCACCGGTTCGACCTTCAACGGGCGCGGCCAGGCGAGGTCGAACTTGGCACTGCCCAGCGCCACATGCGTGGTTCCGGCAATCGCGCCGGGCGGATACCTGGCGGCAAACCGCCGCGCAATCAGCGCGCCCCAGGCATTGGCCGGGGTGGTATCCCAGTGGCCCCGGACTTGCCGCGCCGAGGCTCCGACCATCATCCGCGGCACATCGGCGGCCCAGCCGGGCTTGCCTAGCACCGCGTCGAGCGCCTTCAAGGCCATCTCGTCAGCGCTGGTCATCATCCACCACGGCGCGTTATTCCGATCGGACAGATCGAGCCGGGTGCCTTCGTACACCAGTCGGCGGCGCAGCTCACCCTCAGCAGCGGCGCGCAATTGCGCCGCGCGCGGGGCACCGGGCAAGCGGTCCAGCGCG
>JANMBA010000017.1:0-1953 GCA_031360105.1 Novosphingobium sp. | reverse complement strand
TCGGGATGGCCTTGCAGCGGCTGCAACCAGAACGGCACCAGCTGCGCGCCATATTGCCTGGCCAGCGCCTGATAGATCGGATTGAATGCCGCAGTGTAATCGCTGCCCAGATTGGGTGCAGCAAGCAGCCCGAGCAGCACCACCGGCACTTTCCTCGCCTGCAACTTGGCCAGCAGCTTCGCCAGGTTCCGCCGCGTTTCGGCAGGCGGCACCGCGCGCAGCATGTCATTCCCGCCCAGACTGATGATCGCCAGCGCGGGCTTTTTGCCGATGCCTTTGAGCACGAAATCGAGCCGCGCGAGTCCATCGGCGGTGGTATCGCCCGAAACCCCGGCATTGATAATCAGCGCCGGAATACCGCGCGCTTTGAGCGCAGTTTCAAGATGCGCCGGATAGCTTTGCCCTGGCCCCAGGCCGTACCCCGCAAATAGGCTGTCGCCCAGCGCCAAGATCACCACTGCATCCGCCGCCGGGGTTGCGGCGGCGGCCGCGCTTGCCCCCGCGCTGGCTGCGGCCTGGGGCATGGGGGCAGCTTCATTGCAGCCCAGCAAGGCCAAAGGGGTTGCAAGTGCCGCAACCAGTTTCCATTTCATTTCGCAACCTCCTTGGTTCCGCCCTCTAGCTATGGCATCCCCGCGACGTGACAAGCCCCCTGCCCGCGATTGCGGCCCATAACCTTACCCTCTCCCTCGGCCAAGGCGACAGCGCGGTCGAAGTGCTGCGTGGGATCGACCTGATCGTCCCGCATGGCCAGACGCTGGCGCTGCTCGGCCCGTCAGGCTCGGGCAAGAGCAGCTTGATGGCCGTGCTGTCAGGGCTGGAGCGCGCCAGTAGCGGCAGCTTGCAAGTGGCGGGCGAAGACTTTGCCGCGCTGAGCGAAGATGCGCTGGCCGCCGCGCGGCGCGGGCGGATCGGAGTGGTGCTGCAAGCGTTCCATTTGTTGCCAACCATGACCGCGCTGGAAAACGTGATGACCCCGCTCGAACTGGCCGGGCAAGCCGATGCTGCGGCCCGCGCCGAGGCGGAGCTGGCCGCAGTCGGCTTGGCCGCCCGGCTGAACCATTACCCGGCGCAGTTATCGGGCGGCGAGCAGCAGCGGGTGGCCATCGCCCGCGCGCTCGCCCCGCGCCCGGCGCTCGTATTCGCCGATGAACCCACCGGCAACCTTGATGCCGCCACTGGCGGCGGGGTGATGGACCTGCTGTTCGCCCGCCGCGCTCTGGCCGGGGCGACCTTGGTAGTGATCACGCACGATCCCGCTCTGGCCGAGCGCTGCGAACGGGTAATCACGCTGGCCGATGGCCGCATCGCGAGCGACAGCGCCCCGGCATGAGCCCGTGGCGCACGGCCTGGACCATCGCCCGGCGGGATTTGTCAGCGCGCTTCAAGGGGCTGCGGCTGCTGCTGGTGTGCCTGTTTCTGGGGGTCGGCGCGCTCGCTGCCATCGGCACGCTGACCGGCGCGATCGAGCGCGAGCTGAGCAGCCGGGGCCGGACAATCCTGGGCGGCGACATAGAAGTAGCGGTGTGGCAGCGCGCCGCCAATCCCGCAGAGAACGCGGCGTTTGCGGCAGCGGGTAAGGTATCAGGCGGGATGCGGCTGCAAGCGATGGCGCGGGCGGGCGAGCTGGCCGCGCCGATTGAGCTGAAGGCGGTTGACACCGCATGGCCGCTGGTCGGGCAATTCAAGCTGAAAGACGGGCGCACAGTCGGCGCTCCGCCCACCGGCAGCGCGTGGCTGGGCGAAGGCGCGGCCGAGCGCTTGGCAGTCAAACCCGGCAGCTCGGTTGCCATCGGCGAACTGACCTTGCGAGTCGGCGGGATCATCGCGGACGAGCCCGACCGGCTGGGCGAAGGGTTCACGCTGGGCCCGGTGGTAATCGTGTCCGCCGACATGCCCGCACGCGCCGGATTGACCGCGCCCGGCGCGATGTACCGCAGCAAATACCGCATC
>JANMBA010000089.1:0-6835 GCA_031360105.1 Novosphingobium sp. | reverse complement strand
CGGTGCCGCTGATGCCCGGTTGATCGAATTGCGCGGCGAACGTGCTGCGGCGGCTGACTTGGCCGTAACTCGGTGCCAGCTTATTGCGGGGACCGTCACGCGCCGCAGCGGGGCACATCAGACGCTGCTGATCGATGCCGTCCCAACCACGCTGGTCACGCTCAAACTTCAGCGCCGCCCGGCCAGTGGTTCGGTGACCCGCGAATTCCGGTTGGCCGATGGCACGCTGGCGCATCAGGCGGCGGGCAACCCGCGCGAAAGCCGGTTCGAACTGGCGGCGGCGTTGCTGGGCCGGATGGGCCGCTGTGATGCCGCACCGCTGCTCGCTGCCATGGCCGAAGAGCACGGCGGACAATCGTTGCGCTGGCAATCGCTGAAGGAATGCCTTGGGCTCGATAGCGGTGCGGGGTTCGCGGCGCTGAGCCGGATCGCGGCACAAGCCGGCGATCCGCTGGCCAAACCCGCCGCCGCGCTGCGGGCGCAATTGCTCGAAGTCTATCCGCAACTGGCGGGGGCCGTGCCATGCCCCGCGTAATTGCGCTGGATGATCCGCAAGTCGCCGGGCTTGACGAAGCCGCTGCGGCAATTGCCGCGCGCGGGTTCGATCCGCATGACGAAGACAGCCTGCACAACGCCGCGTTGTGGTTGCGGCGACTGGGCAATAACCCGAATTTTCTGGGTGATCTGCTGATCGAGCAGCTGGCCCAGCGCCACCGCGAGGAATTGCCCGGCAATGCCTATAGCCCGCAAGTGGTCATGCTGGTCCCGCCCGGTGGCAGCTTTTTCATGCGCGCCAACATCTGGCCCTCAGCCGACGAGCATATGGTCCGCGCCAGCGGCGATGCGGCCTTTGCCATCGGGCTGCCGCACGATCACAATTTCAGCTTCCTGACGCTCGGCTATTTCGGGCCTGGCTATTGGAGCGACTATTACGAATACGATTACGCGGCGGTGACCGGCTATCGCGGTGAGCCAGTGCCATCGCTGCGGTTTGTCGAACGGTCGCGGCTCGAGCCGGGCAAGCTGATGCTGTATCGTGCGCACCGCGATGTCCATGCCCAACTGCCAGCCGATGCACTGTCAGTCTCGCTCAACGTGATGCACACGCAAGGCGCGCAGGGCTGGCTCGATCAGTACAAGTTCGACCTTGATCGGCGCGAGATTGCCGCGCAGCTATCGCCCGCACCCAGCGCCGCATTTCTCAAAGTAGCGGTCGCGCTAGGCGGCGACGAGGCGCTCGATCTGGCGCACCGGTTTGCGCTGCATCACCCCAGCGATGCGATGCGGCTGGCGGCATGGGATGCGCTGGCGGCGCGCGATGCCGACCCGGCCAGGCGCGATGCGCTGTGGCGCGAGGCCGAAGGAGCGGGCAGCCGTCTGGTGGCAATGGAAGCGAAGGCGCGGCGGGCTGAACTGGCGCTGGGTTAAGCAAACCCACCGGTCAGCGCGTCAATTGCGGCTTGCAGGATGACTGCTGCCGCAGCCGCGTCGATCCGGTCGGCGCGTTTGGCGCGGCTGATGTCTTGGGCGATCAACGCGCCTTCTGCGCTGGCGGTGGACCAGCGTTCGTCCCACAACAGGATTGGCAAACCCAGCACCGCCAGATTGCGCGCATAAGCCCGGCTTGATTGGCTGCGCGGGCCTTCGCTGCCGTCCATGTTGATCGGCAGGCCGATCACAATTCCCGCCGCGCCGCGCGCTGCGATCAAGTCAGCCAGCGCGGCTTTGTCAGCGCCGAATTTGCCGCGTTTCAGGGTTTTACCGGGCGAGGCGAAGCGCCACCCAGCGTCGCAAAACGCGATGCCGATGGTTTGCGTGCCCAGATCAAGCGCCACCAGCGGTCCGCCTTGGGGCAATGCCGCGCGGAAGGTGACGGCTTGATCGGTGATCAGGGCTTCTGCTGCCATGCCGCCGCCCGCAGGCCAAAATCACGCTTCAGGTTGGTCCAGAACAGCGCGTAATCGTATACGTGATAGTTGCCGCCGGGCAGCACGAACGGCCCCATGTCAGGCCCCGGCCCGATCCGCAGCGAGCCATCGGCATTACAAGCCGCGCCAACCAGCCCCGGGGTCACTCTGGCATGCTCCAGCTTCAGGTCAGGGACGATGCCGCCCAGATTGGCCGAGGCTGGAGCGGTGCCGCCGATGCCGCCGGTCAGCGGGTTGGAACATAGGTATTGCGGTGTTGCAGAGATTGCTCCCGGCGCGCCCGCAAAGCGTTCGTAGGCTTGGCGCATCGTCGCTGGATCGGCATCGTCGGCAAATGACAAATAGCTGATGACGCAGCCCCCTTGCTGCGGTTCGGCGCAGGCGGGCAGGCCCATTCCCGGCAGGTCGCGCTTGGTATCGACAACCCAGCCGATAACATAGGCAGCAACAATCCGCCGGACGAGCGGGGTGCCTGCGACTTTGTCTTTGAGCAGCCGCTTGATCAGGAAGCTGCCCTGGCTGTGCCCGGCCAGCACGATCCCGCGTCCCGGCGGCTGGGCCGCGACGAATGCTTCAAACGCCTGTGCCACATCGGCGTATGCCAGATCGAGCGCCTGACGCGCCGCGGGCAAGTCCGACAGGAACGCCCCCACCGTCGCCTGACGATAGCGCGGGGCCCAAACCTGCGCGGCATTGGCAAAGACACTGGCATTGGCGCGCACCATCATTTCGCCCAGCTGGCGCGCCTTTGGATCGTCGATCGGGGCGTTCCAGTGAGTCTTGTTGAGATAGCTGGTCGGATGGACGAAGAACACCGCGACGTTGTACTGCGCCGGATCGGGCACCATCCCGTCGGGTTGCCACGCCACTGGGCTGGGGCCGGGCAAGCCAGGGCGGGCAAACCACAGCGCCGGATCGTTGTAAGCATTGGCCTTAAGCGCGGGCTGCGGCTCGAACTTGACCGACGGGGTCAGCGCGATCCGGGTCATCGCCTCGGGATAAAATGACAGCGCCAGCCGTGCGCCGATCACGACGACAATCACCAAGGCGATCAGATAAAGGAATTTACGCGCCACGCCTTAGCCGCCTTCGTTGCGCAGCGATTGCCGCTCCAGCCCCACCTTGATCATCGCCACCAGCGGATCGGCCAGCATCAGTCCCAGGATCCCGAACAGCGTGCCCATGATCAGCTGCATCCCCAGCACCAGTGCCGGGGCGAGATCGGCGCTGCGTTTGGCCACCATCGGCACAATGATATTGCCATCGACAATCTGGACCAAGGCATAGACCGCCATGCAATAGAGCCCGGTATTGGTACTTTCAGAAAATCCAACCAGCACCATCAGCATGCCCGAGATTGGCGCACCGACGTTGGGCAAGAATGCCAACAGCCCGGTCAGCAAACCGAGCAGACCCGACATCGGCACTCCCCACAGCGCCAGCAGTACCCAAGTGCTCACGCCTTCGACCGCCATGCCCAGCAAACGGCCGGCCAGCAGACGGCGGAGTGATTTGCCCATCGCGGTGGCGGTCACTTCAAAGCGGGTGCGCTCGTTCAGCGGCAACAGCCAGGCGAACCCGCGCCGGTACAAGCGCGGCTCGGCAGCAATATAGATGCCCAGCACGACGATACCAAAGGCGGTGGTCATCCAGCCAATCAGATTGCCGACCGCGCTGGTCACTTCGCCCACTGATCCGGCCAGCTTTTCGAGCAGACCCTGCACCGATTTGGCATTGATCGCTGCGCCGTGCGATTGCAGCCAGTGCACCAGTCTGAGCGCCTGAGCCTGCACCACCTCGGGCAATTGCGCGGCTTGCGCGGCCATTTGCGTTCCGGCGAACATTGCGGTCCAGCCCAGGAACACAACCGCGAAGATTACCACCATGGCCACGCGCCAGCCGCGCGCGATCGGCAGCACTCGGCCAAGCAGCCGCACGCCGCCATCGATCATCGCGGCAAAGACCATTCCGCCAAAGATAATCAGGATCGGTTCGGCCAGATAGACCATCAGTGCCAGCCCGGCAGCCAGCCCGATCCACACTGCGGCGCGTTTGGCTTCATTGAGCAGCACCGGATCGCTGATATCGGTCGGCCCGGCATGGTCATTGACCATGCTATCGGCGTCCGCTTCGGCTTTCGCGCGGGCCGCGCGGCGAGTGCGCACTGGTTTGGCGGCAGCTGCGGGTTCGGCTTGGGGGGGTGATTTGGCTTGGGCCATTACTTGTCTCGCGTCAGATGCACCGCGCGCAGACTGGTCCATGCCCGGCCCGAACGCAAGGCCGCCCACCAGGTCAGCGGATTGATCGTCTGGCTGCCATCGAGCGAAAATGTCACGAATTCAGCCCGTCCGCCCACGTCGGACAGCGGCACCGGCCCGCCCAGCCCATCAGACATGATCGGCACCCGGCTGTCAGCCGAATGATCGCGGTTATCGCCCATCAAAAACACGTGCCCGGCGGGCACCCGCAGTTCGGGCATGTCATCGAACGGATCGCTCGGCATGTCCTTGATGATCAGATAGGTCGCGCCATTGGGCAGCACTTCGCGCAGCGTCGGCAGGTCCAGCACCAGGCGGCCCGACGGCAAGCGGCGCGGCGCAGTGTTGAAATCGTCATAGCACCACTGCTTGATCTGGCGCTCACCGCACATCAGCTTGGGATCGGCGTCGAGTTGCAAATCAGGCTCAACCTGCTGCGGGACCGGCTGCCCGTTCAGGATAATCTGCCCGCCAACCACCGCGATCCGGTCGCCCGGCAGTGCTACCACGCGCTTGATCAAGTCATCTGTGCGGTTTTTCGGGACCACGATCACGATATCGCCGTATTGCGGCGTGCCCGGCAGCACCCGCCAGACGCCGCGCGGCAGCACATGAAAGCTGGCCGAGGCCCAGTTCCAGCCGAACGGGAACTTCGACACGACGAGCCGGTCACCGACCAGCAGGTTGGGCATCATCGAGATCGAGGGGATATAGAACGGCTTGGCGATAAAGCTGTGGAAAGTCAGCACCGCCAGCAGCATCCAGACCAGGCCGCGCAGTTCGCCGATCCAGTCAACCGGATCGCCGGTGGGCGGCACAGCAGCGACTGCGGGAGCTGCGCCGAATTCGGCTGGCTGGCTCAGCGGCGGCTTGGGTTCGGCAGCACTGTCTTCTGGTTTGATCACAATTTGCGCGCCTCGATGATTACAAAGGCCTGCGCCCAGGGGTGGTCATCCGTTAGGGTGAGATGGATCACCGCTTCATGCCCAGCTGGCGTGATCGCGGCAAGACGGGAAGCGGCCCCGCCGGTAAGGTGGAGCGTCGGCGCGCCGCTGCGGGCATTGACGACGCCGATGTCCTTCATAAACACCCCGGCCTTGAACCCGGTTCCCACCGCTTTCGAAAAAGCCTCCTTGGCGGCGAACCGCTTAGCTAGCGTCCCGGCCTTGGTGAACGGGCGGCGGGCGGCCTTGGCGCGTTCGGTTTCGGTGAACACGCGCTGCTCGAACCGCTCGCCAAACCGGTCGAGCGAGTTCTGGATGCGCTCAATGTTGCACAGGTCGGAGCCGATCGAGACGATCATGGCTTGAACAGACCGGATGCGAGGATGCCAATGGCAATCGGTACCGGAGCCAAGCAGGCCAGAAATCCAATCAAGGCTCCGATCTTGTCTCCGCGAAGCGTTGCGGAGAAGGCGCGGATCGCGAAAAAGATGACGGCAACCTCAGCTGCCAGCAAAGTAAGGACAAAGACCACATGAGCAACTGTCTGGCCGCCCCAGCCCATGAACATGCCGGCCATCGTTGCTTCGCCGATCCACAGCGATGAAAGCAACGCAGCAACTGTGATAAAGGTGTAGCCGAACCACCGCCATACGGGCTTCAACGAGATCGCCGCCCCCTCGCTCACCGCGCCGCGTCCATCAGCTCGCGCATTTTCAGCACGGCGGCTTCCAGCCCGGTAAAGATCGCCTCGCCCATCAGATAGTGCCCGATGTTAAGTTCGGCCAGGTGCGGGATCGCGGCGATGGGCTGGACATTGTCATAGGTCAGTCCGTGCCCCGCGTGCGGCTCAATCCCGTTCTTGGCGGCGAGCGCGGCCAAATCAGTCAGGCGGCGGAGCTGCGCTTCCACCTCCGCGCCAGTCGCATGGGCATATTCGCCGGTATGGAGTTCCACTACTGGCACGCGCAGCCGCAGTGCGGCTTCGATCTGGCGCTCGTCGGGGGCGATGAACAGGCTGACCCGGATGCCCGCATCGGCCAGCCGCGCCACGATGGGAGCGAGCCGGTTGTGCTGCCCGGCGGCGTCGAGCCCGCCCTCGGTGGTGCGTTCCTCGCGCCGCTCAGGGACGATGCAGGCAGCGTGCGGCCTGTGGCGCAGCGCAATCGCCAGCATCTCATCAGTGGCGGCCATCTCCAGGTTGAGCGGCAGGTCGGTCGCAGCCTGGATCCGCGCGATGTCTTCGTCGCGGATATGGCGGCGGTCTTCGCGCAAATGTGCGGTAATCCCATCGCCGCCGCAGGCCGCGACGATCTGCGCGGCGCGGACCGGATCGGGATGATCGCCGCCGCGCGCGTTGCGGATCGTGGCAACGTGATCGATGTTCACGCCAAGGCGGAGCCGCGGAACCATTACTTGGCCCTGCTTCCCGGCTTTACCGCTGCGCTGGCCGCCAGTTCGGGCGGAAGTTCATCGGGGGCATAGGTCGGGAAGTTGATCGCGATCAGCGGGAAAAACGGCACGCCCAGGTCCACTGCGCCGGCCGAACGGTCGATCAGCGCCGCGGCAGCGATCACCTCGCCGCCGGCCTCGTCGATGCAGCGGATCGCCTCGCGGCTGGACAGCCCGGTGGTGACTACATCTTCGACCATCAGCACTTTGTCACCGGGCTCCAGCGTAAAGCCGCGGCGCAGTTCAAACGTTCCAG
>JANMBA010000403.1:0-3187 GCA_031360105.1 Novosphingobium sp. | reverse complement strand
GCCCGCAAGCGAGGCCATCACCTGCTGGCCGCGCGGATCGATGGTATTTACGTAAAGCGTAACGGATTTTACAAGGACACGACCAACAACGTCGACGTCAACAACCGCAACCGCTACTTTGTCCGCGGGCAATTGCTGTATGAGCCGACCGATGCTTTCTCGGTCCGGTTGATCGCCGATTATACCCACCGTGACGAACGCTGCTGCGCCGCGATCTACGTTGATCGTTCGGTCAACCCGTTCATCGGCGATCTAAATAACCCTTCAACGCCGCTGTCAAATGGACTTTCTGGCGCAGCCGCAGGGCCTCAGGCCAACGGCAACAACATCGTCAATGTCCTGCGCGATCTGGGTCAGCCACTGGCTGGGTTCAACCCGGGTTACAATCGCACAATCTATGTCTCGCCGGGCCGCAGCTTTGGAGGCAAGACCCGCGATTACGGTTTCTCGGGCGAGATCAATTACGATCTCGGCTCGGTCAAGATGACCTCGATCACGGCTTACCGGCACTATCGTTCAGGCCAGGGTTCGGACACCGACTACAGTGCGGTCGACATTCTTTATCGGACCCCGGACGACAATGCCTATCGCCAGTTCAACACTTTCACGCAGGAAGTGCGCTTCAACGGCAAATTGTTCGGCGACAAGCTCGACTGGCTGATCGGCGGTTTCTACGCCGATGAGAAGTTGACGGTGAAGGATAACCTGAAGTTCGGCAGCCAATATGGCCGCTTTGCAACTTGCCGGGTCATTTCGGGCGGTGGTCTGGCCGGGCTGTATTCGCCCACCAACCCGCTGTGCGTCTTACCCGGCGTGGGGCCTGCGACAATCGCCGGTGCCTCGGGCGCAACCTCAGGCCCCGATATCCTGGCGGCCTTTGGCATCTTGGACGGGATGGCCAATGTCGGAACGACGATCGACACTTACCGCCAGCATGACAAAAACTTTGCGCTGTTCACGCACAACATTGTGCACCTCAGCGACAAGCTCGATTTCACCTTCGGGGTGCGCTGGACGACCGACAAGAAGGATTTCGATGCGACGTTTGGTAACAACAATACCGCCTGCCCTCGGATTCAGGGCTTGGTGCTGGATGACCTGAGCAGCACCAATGCCACCGCACGCGGGCTGGCCGGGGCACTGATTGGGCTGTCTTGCCAGGGCAATTCGACCGCCGAACTCAACGGAGTTTCGGTCAAGGATACCCGCAGCGAGAACCGCTTCACCGGAACCGCCAACCTGGCGTACCGGCCAACCGAAGACTTCCTGTTCTACATGAGCTATTCGCGCGGCTACAAGGCGGGCGGGTTCAACCTTGATCGGTCGGCCTTGAAAAGCCCGATCTTTCCGTTCTCATCGACGGTCGGCGGCGCGCAGGCGCTCACCGGCAGGCTCAAGTTCGATCCAGAACTGGTCAACAGCTATGAGACGGGCTTCAAGTGGCAGCTGGGTAAGCTGAACCTGAATGTAACCGCGTTCCGCTCGGACTTCAGCAACTTCCAGCTGAACACCTTCAACGGTACGGTCTTCCTCGTTCAGAACATAAATGGCTGCAAAGACGGTCTGGCCTTTGCTGACCGTGATGCCAGCGACGCCACCGGGGCTTGCCCGTCTGGCCGGGTTGGCTGGGGCGTTCGCGCTGAAGGCTTTGAAGTTGAAGCTGGGTTCAATCCGGCACGCAACTTCCATGTGACTGCCGGCCTGACTTACACGGACACTTATTACCGTGATAATCTGGTCGGGAACGCCGCTGGCGCGCCGCTGTCATCCGCGCTGCGGGTACTGCCCGGCAAGCGGGTCTCGAACGCTCCGGAATGGGTCATCACCAATTCGATGGCCTGGACCCCGAGCTTGGGGACCAGCGGCCTGACTGGACTGGTCTATGTCGACTCGCGTATTTCGAGCGATTACAACACCGGTTCGGATCTGTTCCCGCAAAAGGCGCAGGACGGCTTCCCGCTGGTCAACGCCCGGATCGGTCTGCGCGGTCCTGGCGATATTTGGGCAATCGAATTCTGGGGTCAGAACGTGTTCAACCAGGATTATGCCCAGGTTGCATTTAACACGCCGTTCCAGGCAGGATCAGCAACGGCCGGAAATGCTGGCCCGTTCGTCTATCCGCAATATCCGGGTGGACGTCAGTTGTTCTCGCAGTTCTTGGCCGAACCACGCACGTACGGCGTGACGGTGCGCACCAAGTTCTGAGCGTAACACGCCGCTGAACGATTTAGGGGCCGGTGCGGTTGCACCGGCCCCGTTTCGTTGCAGCTGCGCAAATCTGGCCGCGCCCACTTTCGCCGCGCGCCGGATCGCCCTAGGCTCAGTCCCATGGCGAAACCCACGGTTCATCCTCTGCTGGCACGTTCTGCGGTTACGGCGGCGATGAAGCGGGTCGGGCCGCTGCGCATTCGGCCATTGGGGATGCGCAGCGCGTTTTGGACCGATCTCTACCATGAGTTGATGCGGCTCAGTTGGCCGCGGCTCGGCATCTTGTTTGCGCTCTGCTTCCTGACGTTCAATCTGGCCTTCGCCGCGCTCTACCGGATTGATCCAACCGGGCTTTCGGTGCCGCATGATGCGGCGGCAGTACCACTGTTCTGGCGCGACTTCTTCTTCAGTGTGCACACCGTCGCGACCATCGGTTACGGCAATGTCTATCCGGTTTCAGTCTATGCGAACTGGATCGTGGTGATCGAAATCACGCTGGGCATCCTGTTTTTCGCGCTGACCACCGGGATCGTCTTCGCGCGCTTTTCACGGCCAAGCGGGCGGATCCTGTTCAGCGAAGTGATCGTGGTGCGCGAGATCGATGGCATCCCGACACTGATGCTGCGCGCTGCCAACCAGCGGCACAATTTGATCTATTCGGCCGAAGTCCAGGCCTCGCTGCTTGAGGACGCGCTGGTTGGCGAGACCCGGATGCGGCGGTTCAACGATCTCAAACTGGTGCGCCACGCCAACCCGGTGTTTGCGCTGACCTGGACGGTAATGCATCAGATTGATGCGGACAGTCCGCTGCGCGCATGGCTGGATGACCACGCCGCGATCGGCAATTCCGAGATCATCGTCGTGCTGTCAGGCTTTGACGAGGAAAGCGGCCAGACCGTGCACGGCCGCTGGGCTTATGACGCCGACGATATTCGCTGGGATGCGCGCTTCGCCGACATTATCAGCGTGGACGAGGCTG
>JANMBA010000363.1:0-4025 GCA_031360105.1 Novosphingobium sp. | reverse complement strand
TTGCGCTCGAACAGGTCTGCGCCAAAATGGGCGGGGGCGAAGTGCTGCGAGTCTGGCACGGCGACGCCGCCCTGCCCGATCGGCTTGACTTCATCGCGCTGCCCGGCGGCTTTTCCTACGGTGACTACTTACGCTCGGGCGCGATGGCGGCACGCAGCCCGGTGATGCAGGCGGTGGTCGCCGCAGCGGCGCGCGGTGTCCCGGTGCTGGGGGTGTGCAATGGCTTTCAGGTCCTGACCGAGGCTGGACTGCTGCCCGGCGCGCTGCTGCGCAATTCGGGCATGAACTTCGTTTGCCGCGAAGTGGCGCTGACGGTAGATAACAACCAGAGCCTGTTTACCGCAAGCTACGATCAGGGGCAGCAGATCACGCTGCCGGTCGCGCATCACGACGGCAACTTTTTTGCCGATAATGACACACTTGATCGGTTGGAAGGCGAAGGCCGGGTCGCGTTTCGTTATGCCGAGCCGGTCAATGGCTCGGCTCGCCAGATCGCGGGGTTGCTTAACGCGGGCGGAAATGTGCTGGGGATGATGCCGCACCCCGAACGGATGATCGAGGCAGCGCAAGGCGGCGCTGACGGCAAGGCGCTGTTCGAGAGTTTGATCAAGGGCCTGATTGCCGCTTGAGCAGCAGACTTATCAGGCGTTCACCCGGCGCATCTGGCCTTCGTTGAACAGTGCAAGTGCCTCTTCAGCGGGCATTGGCCGACCGAAATAATACCCCTGAATTTTGCGGCAGCCCAAGGCGCGGATTGTTTCCAGCTCACGCTCGGTTTCGACGCCTTCGGCGGTGGTCGACATCTCCAGACTTTCGGCCATAGCGACCACGGCACGGATGATCGCCAGACTTTCCGGGCTGCCGGTGGCGGCGCCTTGAACAAAACTGCGATCGACCTTGATGGTCGAGAACCGCAAGTTGCGGATGTATGCCAGCGATGAATAGCCCGTGCCAAAATCGTCGAGCGCGACCCCGCAGCCCAGCGCCATGATCTGTTCGAGCGCCGCCCGTGCGGTCGTGGCATCGCGGACAAAGATCGATTCGGTGACTTCAAGCTCGAGCCGCTGGGCCGGCAGGCCGCTGGCGCTGAGCGCCTGCACCACGCTGCTGATGAACCCGGGATCGAGCAATTGCTCGCCCGACACATTGACCGCCACTTTGATTTTGCCGGGCCAGCGCATCGCCTCAAGGCAGGCTTCGCGCAGCACCCATTCGCCAATCGGCACGATCAGCCGGGTATCCTCGGCCAGCGGAATGAACTTGGCAGGGTTGACCAGCCCGTGCTCTTCGCTGTGCCAGCGGATCAGCGCCTCGAAACTTACGATGGTTTCATCAACCGCATCGACGACTGGCTGATAATTGAGTTTGAACTCGCCCAGTTCGAGCGCGCGGCGCAGCGAAAATTCCAGTTTGCGGCGTTCTTCAGCATGGGCGTGCAGCGCCGGCTCATAGCCAAAGTGCTGCCCGCCGCCCTCTTCCTTCGAACGATACAGCGCCAAATCGGCGTTGCGCATAATGGTTTCGACTGTGGTCCCGTCGCGCGGGCCAATCGCCGTCCCGACACTGGCGCCAATATACAGCGTGTGGTGATCAACTTCATAGGGGCGCGAGAGTATCTCGATAACCGCCAAAGCGACCCGCTCGACCCGGTTGTGATCCGAGGCATCGCGGATCACCACCGCAAATTCATCACCGCCAAGCCGCCCGCACAGCTCATTATCGGTGACCAGTGCCTTGAGCCGTTCGGACACCCGCGCGAGCAGCTGATCGCCGACCAAGTGCCCCAGCGTATCATTGACCGCCTTGAACCGGTCGAGGTCGATCATCAGGAACGCGCATTTGGTCCGCCACTGATCGGCATAACGCATCGCCTCGCCCAGCGCTTCGGTAACCATCATCCGGTTTGGCAGCCCGGTCAGCGTATCGAACCGCGCCATGTGCGCGATCTTTTCCGAGCTTTCGCGCTGCTCGGTGACATCCGATCCCACCCCGCGAAAGCCATCAAAGCTGCCGCTATCGTTGAATTTCGGTGTGCCAGACAGCTCCCACCAGCGCTGCTGGCCGCTGATCATGACCCGCACCAGCAGGTTGGAAAAACTTTCGCGCCGTTTGAGGCGTTCGGCCAGATCGTGCAGGCTCGACGGAAACTGGCCGCTATCCCAGGCCGGCCCGGCGATCAGCTGAATGATCGATTTTCCGTCAATCTCTTCGGTCGTCAGGCCCAGCGCAAAGGCAAACCGCGGGCTGACCGAACGGACCCGGCGCGACGTGTCGATCTGCCACAGCCAGTCCGCTTCGCCCTCCTCGAACTCACGCAATAGCATCGAGACGACTTCGCTTTTTTCAGCCATCGCGCTTTCAGCAATCCGGGCGGACAAAAACGAGCGCGCATTGCCAATTGCACCCAGTGTGACAACCGCCGCGAACAGCAGCGCGAGCGCGGCCATTTCATAATTTTGCGAGAAGGCAAAACTGACCAGCGACGCCAGGCAGACAATGCCCGCGAAGACCAGATTGGCGAGCGGCACAGCGGGCAGCAGCACTGCCGTTGCGGTCATCAACATGGCAATAACCGCCCACAGCTCAAGCCGCTGCGCCGGATCGCCGAACGGCGCAAAGGCGGCCATTGGCACCACCCAGACGAGCGCATTGCCCAGTGCGCTCAGGGTCTGCCGATTGACTTCATCGCGGCTGATCCGGCGCTGATCGACGTCGCACAGGGCTTTGTCGATCACCGCCCCGTAATACAAGCTGCCGCCCAGCGCGGCGAGCCAGCCAATCAAGGCGGCGACATGCACTTCGCCGAAATATACTTTGATCGCGGCCAATGCGGCAATGACGTGCGCCACAATCCGCACCTGCGTGACCCGCGCGAGACTGGAATACTGCAACCCGCGCAGCCGTCCCCAATCGCCATCGGCGGGGTCGGCCAGCCCCAGCACCGCCATTACCGGCAGGTTTTTGGGTAGCGCGGTCGAACTGGGCACTTTTTTCCTGGTCACACCAAGCCATTTACCGCGCAATCGTTAGCGCCGCGTAAAGCTTGACTCACTGTGGGCCGGATTATTCGGACCGTGATTGACTACGCGCGGCTACTCCACGGTCACCGATTTGGCCAGATTGCGCGGTTGATCCACGTCGGTCCCTTTGACGCAAGCCACATGATACGCCAGCAGCTGCACCGGGATCGCATAAACCAGCGGCGCGATCAGCGGGTGAACCTTGGGCATTTCGATCGTCGCGAGGCACCCCTCGCCCGCTTCGTCGATGCCTTCGCGGTCAGAGATCAGCACCACCTTCCCGCCGCGCGCGCGCACTTCCTGCATGTTCGAAACGGTCTTTTCAAACAGCGGCCCCGATGGCGCCAGCACGATCACCGGCACGGCCTCGTCGATCAAGGCAATCGGCCCGTGTTTCATCTCGCCTGACGCATAACCTTCGGCATGAATGTAGCTGATTTCCTTGAGTTTCAGCGCGCCTTCCAAGGCCAGCGGATAATCCTGCCCGCGCCCCAGATACAGCACGTCGCGGGCTGGCGCGATCAGCGGGGCCATCGCCGCAATCTCGTCATCGTGCGCCAGCGCGGCGTTCAGACTGGCCGGAGCTTCGAGCAAATGCTTGACCACTTCGGCTTCCTCGGCGCGGCTCATTTTGCCGCGTTTGACCGCCATGTGTGCGGCCAGTGCCGCGAGCACTGCCAGCTGACACGAAAACGCCTTGGTCGAAGCGACGCCAATCTCGGGACCGGCATGGGTCGGCAGGAGCAAATCGGCTTCGCGCGCCATCGAACTGGTCGGGACGTTGACCACCACCGCGATGGTCTGTCCGTGCTGCTTGCAATGCCGCAAGGCCGCGAGGGTATCGGCGGTTTCGCCGCTTTGCGAGATAAACAGCGCCAGCCCGCCCGGCTCCAGCACCGGCTCGCGGTACCGGAACTCACTGGCGAAATCGATGTCAGCGGGCAGCCGCGCAAACTGCTCAAACCAGTATTTCGCGACCATGCCGGCGTAATAGCTGGTCCCGCA
>JANMBA010000042.1:0-2169 GCA_031360105.1 Novosphingobium sp. | reverse complement strand
ACCGGCGATAGCCCCGAAGCGCGGAGGCACCGCGCGGACCTCAATCTGTGGCTCGGTCACGCGCTCAAAACCGAAGGCCGGACCGATGAGGCGATCGCGGCCTACCTGGCGGCGACCGCCGACCGACCCGATTTCGGCGATGCCTGGTGGAGCCTCGCCAACCTGAAAACCTATCGCTTCGCACCCGGTTCCATCGCGGTCATGCGCCAGCAGCTGGGTGAACCTGCAACCGCCGAGAACGACCGGGTGCATATCGCGTTTGCGCTGGGCAAGGCGCTTGAGGACACTCTTGATTTTGCCGGTGCGTGGGCTGCTTACGATCAGGGCAACGCCATGCACCGCGCGAACAACGGATATATTCCCGAGTTTTTCGAGACCAACACCCGCGAACAGCAGCGGGTGTGCACAGCCGCGTTTTTCGCCCAGCGGACGGGCTGGGGCCTCGACGACCCGGCGCCGATCTTCGTGCTTGGTCTGCCGCGTTCAGGATCGACGCTGATCGAACAGATCCTGGCCTCGCACAGCATGGTCGAGGGCACGCAGGAGTTGCCCGATATCCAGCGTATCGTGCATGAATTACAGGGTCGCGAAATCAATTTCGACGCGCCGCGCTATCCCGGCGTGCTGCCCGAGCTTGATGCGGCTGCCATCCGCCGCTTCGGTGAGCAATACATTGCCGACACGCGGCCTAACCGGATCCTGGGCCGCCCTTATTTCATCGACAAGATGCCCAACAATTTCAGGCATGTGGGTCTGATTCACCTGCTCTTGCCGAATGCCCGGATCATCGATGCGCGGCGCGAGCCGATGTCGTGCTGCTTCAGCAACTTCAAGCAGCTGTTCGCGCAAGGGCAGGAATTTACTTATGGGATCGAGGATATCGCGCGCTATTATCGAACCTATATCGAGCTTATGAACCACTGGGACGCGGTTCTGCCCGGCCGAGTACTGCGCGTTCAGCACGAGGACGTGGTCAACGATCTCGAAACGAGCGTGCGGCGCATGCTCGACTATTGCGGCCTTCCGTTCGAACCGGCCTGCCACGAATACCACAAGACCCGGCGAAGCGTGCGCACCCCCAGTTCCGAGCAGGTTCGCCAACCGATCTTCCGTGACGGACTTGATCAGTGGAAAAACTTCGCGCCATGGCTGGAACCGCTGCGCACCGCGCTTGGCGCCGATTTAGCAAAAACATAAAACAGATCAAAGGGATGCGATGATGGCGACAGCAGCACCAATACACGTGGACGATCAGGCCGGGATGGGTTTGCGCTGGTACGTGCTGTTCATCACGATGCTGGTTTACACGATTAACATCGCTGACCGGTACGTGATGTCGACCGTGCTCGAGCCGATCCGGCTGGAGCTGCACCTGACCGACGGCGGGATCGCGTTCCTTACCGGGGTATCGCTCGCGCTGTTTTATGTGACGATGGGCATTCCGCTGTCGTGGGTGGCAGATCGGTATAACCGCAAGAACTTGCTGGCCGCGTCGATTGCCGCCTGGTCGGTGATGACCACACTGTGCGGTCTGTCCAAGGGTTATTCGCAGTTGCTGCTGGCACGGATCGGGGTCGGGATCGGCGAGGCCGGGGGCACGCCCGCCTGCAACGCGATTGTCGGCGACTATTTCCCCGCCAACCGCCGCCCGATGGCGATGACCATCTTTGCCCTGGGCGCGCCGCTGGGGGCCTGGCTGGGTGCGGATATGGCCGGTGCGGTCAGCCATGCCTATGGCTGGCGCGCGGCGTTTCTGGTGCTGGGCGTACCAGGAGTGATCCTGGCGCTGATTGTCTATTTCACTGTCAAGGAACCCCGGCGCGGCTGTCTGGACGCAGTACCGCAAAGCGTTGCTGCGCCGACCCTGATTGAAAGCCTGAAGTTCATCCGCATCCAGAAGTCGGCGTTTCACGTGATCATGGGCAGCGGGGTATCGGCGTTGTGGGGCTGGGGGCTGATGTGGTTCACCCCGACTTTTATCCAGCGCACGTACGGCGTTAACGAAGGCGTAGCAGGCGGGATTGTCGGCCCGATCCATCTGGTGATGGGGATCGGGGCGTCGCTGCTGACCGCGTGGCTGCTGGCGAAACCGTCGTTCACCGATCCGCGGCGCATCGTGTACTTGCTGGCGGCGGTTACCGGGCTAGCGACAGTCCCGTCGATCATCGC
>JANMBA010000345.1:0-4048 GCA_031360105.1 Novosphingobium sp. | reverse complement strand
CGCCCCCCAGCCAAGCACCGGCAGCAGCGCGAGCAGCAGCGCCAGCCAATGCGGTAGCAGGTGCAGCACCGTGGTATTGACCACCGCCAGCAGCACCCCGCGCAGACCCAGCCCGCCGGACCAGCCGGGCGAGGGGAAGTCAGTTGGCCGCACCACGGCCGCCACTTGTGCGGCATGCAGCACCATCCCGATTGCGAACAGCGCGGCGACCAGCGCCCACGTTGCCAGTTCTTTCCAGCGCCGCTCCCACAGTGCAAACGCGGCAGCGAGCAGCAAAAATGGCAGCGCCAGTTCGCGCAGGGCCAGCGCGGCAGCGATCACCAGCACCGGTAGCCACCAACGCGCGCGGGACCACAGCGTCAGCCCCAGTGCGAGCGTTATCAGCAAGCCGCACCACGCCTCGCTCATCGGAGTAATGCTGGTGGCAATCGGCGCCAGCCCACCCACCGCGATCAGGCCTGCCGCCGCCAGTTTCTCGGCCAGATTGATCGGCGCGGGGAGGGCAAATACCCAGGCTAACACCACCAGTATCAGCAGCCCGGTCTCGATCCGGTTAAGCCAGGTCCAATTGAGCTGCGCGGCCAGCCAGTAAAGCGTCGGTTCGCGCACCGTCACGAATGGCCGGGTCGGATAATGGTGCGCACGCTGAGCATCGGTGGCGGCCACGTAATAGCCCTGGCCTGAGTTCATCGCGGTCACGATATCGCGGTAAAGCATCATGTCGGTGTAGTGCCCCGGCTTGGCGCGCGAGACTTTGCCGGGCGGGGTAATCAGGCTCCAGCCGAGCGCAGCCAGAAACAGCGCGGTGACCAGCATGGCCAGGGGGCGGGGCAGGTGCGCGAACATTCCTCCTGTTCACTCCAGCCAGCGGCGGCGCGCAAGCCGCAGGGGCGCGGCTATCCCCGGATCAAGCCCGATAATGCGCCACTGCTGCTGCCGGGGAACAGGCGGGGCACCGCGATCACTGGATCAAGCACGAAATGTGCCGCTACTGCGCCGCCGATCACCGCATCCAGGCTGGTGGTCGGTTTAAGGTCGCGGTTCTCATAGAGGCTGGCAGGTTTCAGCCCCGGCCAGTCGCTGATGATCCGCCCGCCCAGCACCGTGCCGCCGGCCAGCATGGCGAGCGAGGCGGTGCCATGATCCGTCCCGCCGGTGCCATTGACCGCGGCGGTGCGCCCAAATTCGGTCGCGACCACCACCAATGTATCGGCCCAAACCGGGCCAAGGTTATCGCGCAAGCTGGCGACCATCGCGTCAAGCCCAGTCAACTGTGCGCTCAGCCGGCCGCGCTGTCCCGAATGGGTATCCCAGCCGGTGGTCTCGGCCATCACCACCCGCGCGCCCTGTGCGCCGCTCATCAGGCTGGCGATCAGGGCGCCGGTTGCAGTGCTGCCTTTGGCCCCGCCGCTATCGAACCCGGCCGCCATCGCGCGGGTTTGCAGCGCTTCTTCCCAAAGCCCGTGCAGCTGCGGATCCTGGGCATACAGCGACGAGACGCGTTGCAGCAGATCGGCTGATGCATCGGGCAGCGACGACGGCGCATAGCTGGCAACTTGCACCGAGCCGCGCAGCGCGGTCGGGATCGTGGCCGATACGGCCAGCCCGCGCGCGGCGTCTGCGGGGAGCAGCGCCAGTAGCCGGTTCATCCAGCCATCGGACCGGTCATAAGGCAATGCTCCGCCCGTCTCGAGCACGTTCTGGCCATCGAAGTGCGAGCGATCGCGGTACGGCGAGGCCACCGCGTGTGCGAACAGCGCCTGATTGCCCGCGTACAGCCCGCCCAATTGCGCCAGCGCCGGGTGCAGCGCGAACATCCCACCCAGCTTGGGCTGGTCAAGCAGATCGGCGGCCAGATCACCGCGCAAACCGGCATAAGCCGGATCGCCGGTCGGCGCGAGTGTGGCCAGGCCGTCCGCCGCGCCGCGCTGGACCACGAACACCAGCCGCCGGTCAGTGGCCGCTTTGGCAAAAGCGATACGCGGCGCGAATGCGGCGGCAGTTCCACCGATCAGCAGTTGGCGGCGCGCGAGCAACATGGTCATCTCCGCATCATTTCGGGTGAGGCGAGCAGCAGCGCCAAAGCTTGGGGGCCGCTTTCGGCGCGGGTCATGGCCGCAGCGGTGGCGGGCGACAGGCTACCGGGGAACAGCGCCGGACCAAGCGTGCGCGCATCGATGCCGGGCGCGCTGCGTTCGGCAATCCGCTGCGCCAGTTCGATCCGCCGGTAGAGCGCATCGGGCCCGGCCCAGCTGGCGGCGAGATCATCATAGCCGGCGGGTGACCCCGGCTTCCAAATGGGCTGGCCCAATTGCTGAAACGCCCCGGCGGCGCTTTTGCCCGGCACGGCCTTGGTCCCGGTCGCGCGCAAAGCCGCCACGGTCCATTCCCACGGCGTGCGGAATTTGGGCGCACCGTTCCACACTTCAGGGGCCTCGATCAGCGCTTGGTAAACTGTGGGCAGATCACCGCCCGATCGCAGGAATGCCTGCTCCAGCCGCGCCACCAAAGCAGGCGGCGGAGCGTCGGCGGCGAAATGCCGCGCGAGCTTGGTCGCCAGGTGGCGCGCGGTGGCCGGATGCACCGCCAGATCGGCCAGCACCGCCTGCGCTTGCGCTTCGCCCGGCTGCGCGTACCGCTTGCCCAGCACCGTCCGCTCGCCCGGTTCATGGATCGGCGGGGTGAACCAGAATTGCGGACCGGGGCCTTGTAGGACCGGCTGCTTGGCCAGAGCGCCCACGGTCCACCCCGTCAGTGCCCGGGCGAATTCGGTAACATCGGCTTGGCTATAGCCACTGCGCACCCCCAAAGTGTGCAGTTCCATAATTTCGCGCGCGAGGTTTTCGTTCAGCCCGCGGTCTTTGCCGCGCTGCGCGGCGCGTGCGCCCAGCGGGCTGCCGGGGCCGACCGATTGCGCCTGATCGAGATAGAGCAGCATCGCCGGATGGCGTTCGGCAGCGCTCAGCAAATCGGCAAATTTGCCCATAATGTGCGGGCGGATCGCTTCGAATTCAAACGCGCCCGCCAGCCCGAGCGTCATGATCTTGTCGACCGACACTGCAAAATGGTTCGACCAGAAATGGACCAGCCGCTCAGCAAACGGGGTCTGCGTCGATAGCGCAACCTGCGTCCGAACTCCCACGGCAGCGGTGTAAGCCTCACGCAGATCAGCATAGGGACCGGCCATCCCGGCGGCGCGGTTCTGCTGCTTCGTGGCCTTGGGATCGCCCCCGTTCGCCTGGACTTCGGCCTTGAGTTGCTGCCTTTCAGCGCGGCTATCGCGCAGCATTTCGATCAGTTTGGATGAAGGCAGCGCATTTGCGATCGGAGCTGGCCGAGGCTCAAACTGCGTCAATTGCAGCGTCAGCCAGCGGCGTGGATCAGCGGGCAGTGCCTCGCCCAAGGCTGCGCCGAGGCCGAACCGGTTCAAGGCAGAGGAGCTGTCAGCCATGCGGGCTCCAGTGCGGTGGCGGCAGAATGACCATGGCGAAAGAATGCGCGGGGCCGGCCGGGGTGTCACTTCGCAAAGTGTAATTCATTGTCGCGCAGTCATAGCATCTGACCTGCACGATGTGGTCTGGGTCACGCTGGCTGCTGCCACATCACTGGTTATTCTGCACTAGTCGTCCGCACCCAGTTGCGGCGCGGCATTCCCCAGATTGAGCGACATCCGGCCAAAGGTGATTGGCGTGCGGACCCCGGCGACCTTCTGCCCATCTGGGAGGGTGAACACCTGCTGCATGGCCCGCGCGATCGTCTGCGGATCGGCAAAGGCATCGGCCACCGTGTTGATCGGCCCGGCGGGCACTCCGGCTTTTTCCAGCAGCGCCAGCAAATCATCGCGCGGGTGCAGCCGCGTCGCCTCGCCGATCAGCACCTCCAGCACCGCGCGATGCTCCAGCCGCAAGGCGTTGCTGGTGAACCGCGCATCCAGCGCTAAAGCATCCAGCCCCATCGCCGTGCAAAACCGCCGGAACTGGCCATCATTACCAACCGCCAGAATAAACCACCCATCGCTGACCGGGAACACTGCATACGGCGTGATATT
>JANMBA010000272.1:0-18158 GCA_031360105.1 Novosphingobium sp. | reverse complement strand
GCGCTCAGCAGCTGCGGGCCATACGCTTCCAGCGTGGCCATCAGCGGCTCGCGCACTTGCGCCAGCAGCCGCAAGTCGGCGCCGTAATCGTCCGGCTGGCGGCTTGACCCGGCGGCCAGCCCGAGCAATCGCTCCGCCCAGCCGGCCCGGCCGCGCAGCGGGCGTAGCATCACGGTCAGGTAAAGGTCGTTGACGTAGAGCCGTCGGCTAGCCAACCGCGCGTTCCATTCCCGGTCCAGCTCGGCGCTGAATGGATCGCCAAATTCGCCCGAGATTTGCGCTGAAACTTCGCGGCGAATCACGTGATGCACCAAGGCGACGCGCGAGGAACCGATCCCTTGCAGCATCGCATCGCGGTTCGCGAGCCGGGCATCGAGCTCGGCCCGGGCAATCGTCTCAAACGGCAGACCCGCCAGCGCGATAACCTGCAACACCTGTCCCTCGCGGGTCAGGATCGTGTGGTCATCAATCTGGGCGAGGTAGGGCAGGTGAACCCCCGCAGGGGTTTCACGCTGGGCCGCCCGGTTACGGGCAATAGACATTGGCGCCTCGCAGACCGTAATTCTTGACCCTGGGCGTGCGGCGCAGCCGGGTGAGCCACAGCGCCATGATGTGGACATCGCGCAGATGCGCAGCAAACCCGATGCCGTGCAGCACCAGCGATGGCAGCAGCGCAAACGGCGTCTTGAAGATCAGGAACAGCTCGACCGCGACGATCGCGTTGAGCACAAAAAATGGATAAGTGACGCCCGCCACCATTTGCGGCCGCGCCAAAGCCCGGAACAGCGGATCAGCCACGGGCTAACCCCCGCCGGCCGTTGACCTGATCCCCGCGACAATCGAGGCCGCGCCAAACACGATGAACAGCCCCATCACCACGGTTGCGCCATAGCGCCAGTTGATCCGCCCGGTCAGCATCATGAAGCCGACTGCAGCCACCGCCATCACCGCGATTGCGGTGGCGACATTGCCCAGCATAGTCCCTTGCAGCCATTCCACCGCTCCGCCGATTGCGCCTGATCCGGCGGGATCAGGGGCAGCATATTGGGCCAGCGCCGGGCTGGCCGAAACCAGCAGGGCCAATGCGGATAATTTGCGGATCATTCAGTCTCTACCTCGATAAGCAGGATGGGGAGCACCACGGCGCGCCGCCCCGATTTTGGCGTGGCGAGCACGGCATTGGCTCCTCCGCCGCTCTGGCCGGCCGCCAACGCTGCAACGGAACCGTTCCAGCGCAGCATGATAGTGGAAACATAGCTGCGAGTCTCACGATAAGGCGGCACCCCGCCATAACGGACCACTGCACCGGGGCCAGCATTATAGGCCGCCAAAGCCAGTTCGACGTTGCCAAATTTGGCCATTTGTAGCGCGAGGTAGGCCGCCCCGCCGTTGATGTTGGCTTCGGGATCACGCGGATCGACGCCCAAGGCCGCCGCCGTGCCCGGCATGAGCTGCATGATGCCGAGCGCGCCCTTGTCGCTGACCGCAGCATTGTTGCCGCGCGATTCCTGCCAGGCAACCGCGCGCAGCAGGCCCGGATCGAGCCCATGTTGCAGCGCGGCGCGGGCAATGCCTTCATCGACATTGAACGGCCCACCGCGAACACGCGGCGTTCGGCCAATCGGGCCCGGGCCTATGCCCTGCCCGTCAAACACCTGCGCAGTGCCATCGTCAGCGATTTCGATGACTTGCGCCCGGGCAGATGTAGCTGCGACTATCCATGAGGATGCTACCAGGACTGCGGCAAGCAAGACAGTGCGCATTGGGCAAACATCCCTAACCTGGGCGGGCAAAACCGTCGGCCAATTCAGCCCACCAAGTCGACCGGGGTGGTTTGTTGCAAAGTTTGCCAGACCGGGCAATGATTCTTCCGGGTTTGCTTGGTCGTTCGTTAACCAGCAAGCACCCGGCTGGGCCAAAATCCTGGTCCCAGCCGGGCTGATGCCTAGTTGATCGTCACGGGTTCGGTCGTCAGCGAGATGGCGACCAGATCGCCATCTGAAACTGACACCGGCTCACCGTTTGGACTGGCTCGGAAGGCGTTGGCAAACACAATGCCGAACTGATCTTCCTGTTGGGCCGTGACAGTCTGCGTCGGCGTGGGGGTCGGCGTGTAGTTGCCGCTACCGCAAGCTCCCAAGCCCGCTGCCAGTATAGTGACTGCGCTGGCTCTCAGGAGTAACCGGGGTTTGTGCGTCATGGTCTATCCTTCCGATCAAGGCTGCGTTTGCGGGCGAGGAGCCCCGCGCAGCGGCGGATTGAGGTACGGGAAGGCATTCATGATGTTGCTGGCCGAACTTGGCGCACCATCGGTGAAGGCAACCATGCCGGTGGGGGCATCAGACGGCTTGCACAGCCCAAGATCGGTCGGCTTGCCAGCAATCGGCACCGGATGGCACAGCCGCCCCATGGCAACCCGCAGCACGATATCGACCACATCATCGCCGGGTCGGCGGCCATTCGGGAACCCGCCCAGATCGTTACCGATCACGCCGAGTGGGTTCTGACTGGCCTGCGGAGTGGCGGTGATCGTGGTATTGAGCCGCAACATTTCCGACGCCGTTACCGTGCGCAATTGGTTAAGCGGCGCAAGCCCGGTCAGGAACGCTGCGACCAGATCGGTCCGCGGGAAATTGGTTGGCGCCAGATTGGTGAAGCTGGTGCCCAGCGTAGCGTTGACCGCGCCGCGGAACAGCACGTCGAGCAGCGCCGGGAAGGTTGGGTTGGTGACATAGTCAGCCAAGGCCCCGTCCTGCGTTGGCTTGGCCGCGTTGAACAGATCCTTTTGCGGAATGCCGATCACCACTTCGTTGACCAGCGGGCTGCCGAGCCGCGACACCTGCGTGTAAGCGCCGCCATAGAGCGCGGGCGACTTGTAGCTGGGGTTGGGCTTGTTGAGCTTGGCTTGCGGCAGGCTCGCGGTTGACCAGACCCCGATATTGCCGTTGCCGGTGCCGGTCAGGCAGGCAATCGGCACTTCGATCGCCAGCGACGTGACGTTCTTTTTGCCGATTAGTTCCTGGTTATCCTGACTTTGCGTGATGCCGCCGGGGAATGGCGAACCATTACCATAAACCGGATCATTATCGCCTTCTATCGGCACGAAATTGACCAGATCGAAGATCGGCCCGAGGTTGACCGCGAAGTATTCCGCGCGCTGGCCCGCAAAGACCCGGCCCGGTGTCGCGCAACCCGGGATGGTGACCGTGTTGATGAATTTGTTGGCATAAGCCGGGTAGTTCGGAACGCTCTTGTTACCCGCGTTGTCGAATGGCTTGTAGAATGTCCCGCCGTTCGAACCGGTGATAGCGGCCCGCGTACCGGTGCGGCGGGTGGCAGGAGCCGGGCTGGTGATCTGGGTAACGGTATACGTCTCGTCTTCACCCAGGTTGGCATCGTTGGGGTTGGAGATTGCCCCGATCTGGCGCAGCGGGATCGCCAGTGTCTTGCCGCCAACGGTCACAGTCTTGCCGGTATCGCCCTTGAGCGTGTTGGTGAATTTGAATTGATACGTCAGATCCTCGACCGCATCGCCGGTGTTATCGATATGGATTTCATAAATAGCATCGGGATCCATCGTGTAATAATTAGGACCATCGCCAGGGCTTTCGCCGGGCTGGAAGTTGGCGATCAGGGTCACATAGGCTTCGCGGCCAGGCTCATAGCTGCGGAAAGCATAAACGTCGGTGTTATCGACTTTGGGCATTTCGGTAATGCCGGGTGCTTCGCGGTGGCTTGAACCCAGGACGGGTCCAGCCAACAGTGTCACCAGAACCAGTCCTGTTGCTGCCTTGCTGCGCAATAATCTCGACATCCCTGTATTCCTTTTAGCTGACTAGACCTTAAGCATGGCAGGATTCCGTCCGGCAACCAGTGCGCGCGCGGTGCTGCAATTTATTGTAATGGTGCTATTTTACGAAAGCCGGTCCCCATTCCGGTGCAAACCGTTACTGCTGCTTGGCAGCGCCGAATTGCGGCGATGATGCCGTGCGACTGCCAATGCTGATGCGGAGAAGACTGGGATGCGTAAATGGTATTTGGGTTTGGCTCTGGCCGCCGGGGCGCTCGCCTCAGCCCCGCTCGCCGCGCATGATTTCTGGTTGCAGCCGCTGCGCTTCTGGACCGCGCCCGGCGCGCCAGTGCCGATGACGTTTCTTGTCGGGCACGGTGCCGCGCGCCAGCGTTCAAGCATTGGGGCCGACCGCTTCAGCGTATTTCGCGCAGTTGGTCCGCAAGGCGTGATCGATCACAAATCCGAACTGACGCTGGGCCAGGCGGCCGACGTTGCCCCGGGGTTCGCGCAGCCGGGAACCTATGTCGTGGCCTTTTCGACCAGCAATGTTGCGAGCGACCTGCCTGCGCTGCGCTTCAACGATTATGCCGCAGCCGAAGGTCTGACGCTGGTCTTGCAGCAACGCGCTGCCAGCAACAATTCGGCCAAGCCCGGCCGCGAGCTCTATTCGCGGCGCGGCAAGGCGCTGATCCAGGTCGGCGCACTGGGGCGGCAGCCGCAACCCTATGTCACTGCCCCGATTGGCCTTGGACTGGAGATCGTCCCGCTGCTCAATCCTTACGCGCTGGGGGGCAGCCGCACGCTGCCCGTTCGAGTGATGTATCAAGGCCGTCCGCTGGCCGGCGCGCTGGTCAAACTCAACAATCTGGCGGCCGATGCCGAACCCGTTGAAAAGCACCTGACCGACAGCAACGGCCTCGCGACTTTCGCCGCGCGGCGCAGTGGTGATTGGCAGCTCAACGTCGTATGGAGTCAGCCGATGCCGAGGAACCCCCAAGCCGAATTCCTCACCACCTTTTCCAGCCTGAGCTTCGGGTTCAGCGGCCGCCCGGCGGGACGATAAGCCGATGCGACGGGATCGGTTCGGGGTTGGTGGCGCATTGGGACTGGCGGCCACACTGACACTGCTACCACAGGCCGCGCAGGCGCACAGCGCAAAGACCCTGGCGGGCGGATTCATGGCGGGTTTCGTCCATCCCTTTTCAGGCGCGGATCATCTGCTGGCGATGGTTTCGGTCGGGTTATGGGGCGCGTTTCTGGGACGGCCGCTGATTGCCGCGCTGCCGGTGATATTTCCGGCGGTGATGGCGCTGGGCGCATTGCTGGCGATGATCGGCATGCCGCAACCGCCGATTGAACTGGGCATTGCGCTGTCCGTGCTGGTGCTGGGAATCGCGATCGCTGCTGCCTGGCGCGCGCCGGTCTGGCTGGCCTGCGTCATTGTCGCGGTGTTTGCTGTATTCCACGGCTTTGCGCATGGCACCGAGATTCCCTCGCTGGCCGATCCGATCGCGTTTAGCACCGGGTTCATGCTGGCCACCGGATCGCTGCATCTGGCAGGGATCGGGCTTGGCACAATCAACTCCTTGCGCGGGGGCACCCTGATTACCCGCGGAATGGGCGCTGGGGTTGCGCTGGCCGGACTTTATTTTCTCAGTGTGGCGGTGCTGGGGTGAGAGGCGGAGTGCTGCCCCCGGCGCTGCTAAGCGCGGCGCTTGGATTGGCTCTGGCCTATGCCCCGCCGCGCGCCCGCGCCGCCGCCGTGCTGATCCTTTGGATCGTGGCACCGCTCGCCGCATTGCTTATGCTTGCTCCGCGCTGGGAGGAAGCGGTGTTCCTCGCCTGTTGGGCCGGGGTCATTCTGGCGGCGGCCAGCGTTCACTTGCCGCGCTGGCGGAGGACGAGTGCCGCGCTGGCGCTGGCGCTGGCGATTGCGGTGCTGGCCGGATCCGTTACCGCCGCCGCCGGTACGCTGCCCGCGCTGCTGATGGCGCTTCCGTGGGTGCTGGTGACCGTTCCCGCCGCTTGGCTGATCGCGCACGGGCGGGGGATCGCGGTAAAGATTGTCTCGAGTTGGCTGATCGCGATCGCGCTGCTGTCCGCCGCCTTGCCGCTCACCCCCACGCCGGGATACGAGCCAGACCACCTCGAATAGGCTGCGCCTTGGCAAGCTGGGCGGCGTCCCTGCGCCCAGAACCATCCCGCCCGGCGCTAAGCCACGACAACCGCGCGTAATTTATTTTCGCGCTAGTGCATCTGCCTGCCTGCACCGCGCGTATTGATTACATAAGACGCAAAACGCGTGGCTCGGGGGGGCAACCGAAACGGGTGAACATGCTAAGTTCCGCGCTGCAGTTAAGCCATTCCCCGCAGCCCCGGGCCCGGGACCAGCGAGCGCCGCGCCAATTGGCCAATGACGCGCCAGTTGTGATGTTCAGGACGCAGACCGAACCCGCCACTTGCGCGCGCGATACGGCGTGGCGGCCAAGCGCATTACCCCATCAGGAAACCGAAGCCTTCTTGAGCAACCTGTGCATCAGTATTGAAGACATCGGGACCAGAATTTGCGGCCACGGTGATACCCAGCCGGCGCCAATGCGGGGGCCTTTGCAGTTGTTTTTCGTGTTGGACGGTCATGGCACGTGTGTCAGCAGCGGGGCTTCGCACCCGGTCAAGCGCGGGTCACTTCTGGTGGCGCTGAATATCATGGACTTGCAGTTCACAGCCGGCGAACCGCTCGAGCAAAGTGGTGAAGCGGGCCATGCCAGCGACGTTCAACCAAATTTTTTGCATGACGTTCAGTCCTCCGCAAACGCCCCGCTTACGCTGGCGTGCATCAACCTGTCAGTCACTTCGGCGGCTGAGCTGCGCATTTTCGAACAGCTTGATAGCGCGTTGATCGATCATAGCGGAGACCCGCACATCTGGCAGACCATTGGATTGCTGCTGGGCGAGGTTGATCGTCAGCGGATCGGGGCGCGCTCGATTATCGAATCGCTGACCAAAAATCTGCTGCTGCTGGCGATGCGCGAGCACTTGGGCAAAATGCGGTCCGACAATCCGCTGCGGCTGCTGCTGGCCGAGCCGCAGATTGCCCGCGTGGTCAACGCCATCACCAAAAACCCCGGCGGGCGGCACACCATGGTCAGTCTGGCGCAATTGGCCGCCATGACACCGCAAGCCTTGTCGCGGCGGTTCGAGGCGATCTTTGCGATGGCCCCCAACGAGTATGTTCTGCACGTCCGCTTGACCATGGCCGAAGCCTTGCTGCGCAATACCGATTTGCCGGTCAAGACGATCGCCGGGAAAATCGGCTTCGCCAGTCGCAGCCATTTCTCACGCCTGTTCAGCAAATTCAGCGGTTGTGATCCCACCGCTTACCGGCTCGACCAACGCTCGGTCTGATATCGCGTAGCGCCAACAATTGCCCCGATAGCCAGGCACATTCGACGCGCGGCCCAAGCAGCCAGTCACCGCACACCCCAAGCCCGATTTCCGGGTTCCATAAGGCCCCGTCGCCAGTTCCGGCAGACAGCGCATAGCGCCAGCGATGCGTTGTCGCTGCAATGGGTTTGGGGATGGCGAAACCTGAGACCTGAGCCAAAGCGGCCCGCAGCAATTCAGAAATCTGGTCCGGTACTCCTTCAACCCTGGCGCTCGACCATGTTGCGCTGGCTTGCACTACCCAAGCCTCGGGCGGGGGGCGGCCGGGCTTGGCACTGTTGCGCGCCGCCCAGGCAATGTCTCCGGTGTTGCGGAACACGTCGGGCAGCCCGGTGAGCGGCTGGCCGAACACGAACATGCTGGTCCAGCACGGTTGCGAGCGCGCCATCAGCGCCACTCGCGCCAAGGCAAAATCGTGCAGCGAGAGAATGGCGGCGGCCTGTTCAGCCGGGATCGCCAGCACCACTGCATCGAACGGCCCAATCTCACCGCCCTCGCCGACCAGCTGCCAATTTCTGTGCTTGCGCACGATACCGGTTACGTGATGGTCCCAGGTCACGTTATGGACTTGTGCCATCTGCTTGACGATCGCGTTCATGCCTGGAACGCCAACCCAGGTGTCGGCCCCCGCAGGCGGCCACGGCGCGACTATGCCTTCCTGCTGCCAAGCGCCAACCAGCTGCTGAAATGCGGGATCGCGCGCGGTGAAATACTGCGCGCCATGATCGATCGTGACCTCGCCCAGCGAGGTTGGCAGCCGCCGGGTTGACATTCGTCCCCCGGCGCCGCGACCTTTGTCGAACAAGGCGACCGAGTGACCATCGGCTGCCAGAAAATCCGCGCAGGACAGCCCGGCCATGCCGGCCCCGATAATCGCAAACTTCATCGCCGATCAGGACTTGTTGATCAGTGATAAAACTTCTTTGCGGCTATCTGGATTGTCCAGAAAACAGCCGAGCATGCGGCTGGTGACCATCCCGACCCCGTGCGTCTTCACGCCGCGCCCGGTCATGCAGCCGTGCTGCGCCTCGATCACCACGGCCACGCCTTGCGGTTGCAGATTGTCCCAGATCGACTGGGCGACTTGCGCGGTCAGCCGTTCCTGGATTTGCAGGCGCTGGGCATAACCATGCAGCACCCGCGCCAGTTTGGAGATGCCGACCACGCGTTTCGACGGCAGATAAGCGATCGACGCCGTCCCGGTGATCGGGGCCATGTGATGTTCGCAGTGCGACTGGAACGGGATATGCTTAAGCAGCACGATCTCGTCGTATCCACCGACTTCCTCGAACGTCCGGGCCAAGTGCGCGCCTGGATCCTCGTCGTAGCCCTGGCAATATTCGCGCCAGGCCCGCGCGACCCGCTTGGGCGTATCGTGCAGCCCTTCACGGTCGGGGTCATCGCCGGCCCAGCGGATCAGGTTGCGGATCGATTCCTGAATAACTTCAGGCACCAAAATCTTGCCCTCGACCGGATCAAAATCAGCATTTCCCGTCAGATAGTTCATCGCCGCGTCGCCTTCGATAAGAGCTGGAATAGGATCACTTCTGGCTAGCGAGCGAGCCGACCAGCACGATCAGAATGACCGCGATCCCTTGGAACAGCACCCGCTGGCTCATCATCCGATTTTGCTTCACCCCGAACGCTTCCTGCGAGGCATGACCGTGCTGGCGGATATGTTCAGCATCACGCACAAACGCCATCAACCCACGGATCAGCGCCGTGGCGGCGGCCACCGCGAAACTACCAACCAGCAACACCAGAAAATACGTCATCGCCAAAAACTCCGCTTCGCCGCATCCGGACTGGCAGCGCGTGCCAATGGTCGGGATCGCTTCGGCGGTTTCGCAGACCCAGCCGAAATACCAACATGGCCAAAAGGGCACTTCTCGAATGGCGCGCGGTGGGCTAGTTGATGTGCTGCAATGGCATTATCCTTCCTGATCGGGTCCAGTCCCATCGCCGCGGTTATGAGCGATCCGCGCTTACCGGATAATCCGATTGTCGAATGCAACGCCGCGTTTGTGGCATTGACCGGCTACCAGCGTGAGGAAATCATCGGTCACAACTGCCGGTTTCTGACCGGCCCGGGCACCGAACCGTGGCTGATCGAGATGCTTCGCAACGGGATCCGCCGCCGCCAGCCGGTGATGGTCGAGATCCTCAATTACAAAAAAGATGGCACGTCGTTCCGCAACGCTGTGATGGTCGCGCCGATCTTCGATGCGGCTGGCGAGCTTGAGTACTTTCTGGGCTCACAGGTTGAAATCGCCGAAGATGTGGCGCGGGCTAATGATGCCAGGCGTGAGGCGGCGCATGCCCGCGTGGCCGCGCTCAGCCGGCGTCAGCGCGAAGTTTTGCTGCATATGGCGGCTGGCAAACTGAACAAGCAAATCGCTTATGAACTCGGGCTCAGCGAGCGGACGGTCAAGATGCACCGCGCCGCCGTGTTTACTGCGCTGGGGATCAAGACCAGCGCCGATGCCATTCGGCTGGCAATCGAAGCCGGGTACTAGCAAGCAGGCACGGTTTGCCCCGAAAGACAGGTTTCCGGTTGAACCGCTGCGACTATGTTGCCTGATGATCGCGCGCCTTATCCTGATCCTTGGGGATCAACTGTCACCGAACTTATCATCCTTGCGCAGCGCTGACCGCGCCCGCGATGTAGTGCTGATGGCCGAGGTTATGGCCGAGGCGACTTACGTTCGCCATCATCCCAAGAAGATCGCCTTCGTCTTTTCGGCCATGCGCCATTTCGCGCAAGAATTGCAGCAAGACGGCTGGCAGGTCGATTACGTCCGGCTGGATGATCCCGCCAATACCGGCACGCTGGAGCTTGAAGTGCAGCGCGCGCTAATCCGCCGCGGGCTGGAGCAGACGCTGGTCACCGAACCTGGTGAATGGCGCTTGCTCGCGGCGATGGAAACCTGGACCGCCACCGAGCTGCTGCGCGACGACCGCTTTCTGGCGGATCGGCAGGGCTTTGCCGAATGGGCAGCCGAGCGCAAAAGCTTGCGGATGGAGCATTTCTATCGGCTGATGCGGCGCAAAACCGGGTTGCTGATGCTCGGCGATCAGCCTGCGGGCGGCGCATGGAACTTCGATGCCGATAACCGCAAGTCGGCCGCAGCCACCCAGAAAATGCCCACGCCGCAGCGGTTCGTGCCCGATCAAATCACCCGCGACGTGCTGGACCTGGTCGCCAGCCGCTTCCCCGATCATTTCGGCGAGCTTGAGCCGTTCTGGTTCGCCACCACCCGCGCCGAGGCTGAAGCCGCCTTTGCGCAGTTCCTGCGCGATGGGTTGCGGGATTTCGGCACGTACCAGGACGCGATGCTGATCGGGCAAAAGTTCCTCCACCATGCGGTCGTGGCGGTCTATCTCAACGCCGGATTGCTTGATCCGCTGGCAATGTGCCGCGCGGTTGAAACGGAATGGCGGGCCGGGCGCGTGCCGCTGAACAGCGCCGAAGGGTTCATTCGCCAGATCATCGGCTGGCGCGAATATGTGCGCGCGATCTATTGGTGGCGGATGCCCGGTTACGCCGCCAGCAATGCGCTGGAGGCGCACCGTCCGCTACCCGAATTCTATTGGAGCGCGGACACAAACATGGCCTGTCTGCGCGCCTGCATCACGCAAACCCGCGAGGAGGCTTACGCGCACCATATCCAGCGATTGATGATAACCGGCAATTTTGCGCTGCTGGCGGGGATCAGTCCGCAAGCGCTGCACGAATGGTATCTGGCGGTCTATGCCGACGCTTACGAATGGGTCGAATTGCCCAACACCATCGGGATGAGCCAGTTCGCCGATGGCGGGCTGCTGGCCAGCAAGCCCTATGCGGCCAGCGGCGCCTATATCAACCGTATGAGCGATTATTGCGGGCATTGCAGCTATGATGTGAAAGCCAAGGAAGGCCCCGCAGCCTGCCCGTTCAACTTGCTGTACTGGCACTTCATTGCCCGGCATCAGGCACGGCTCGTGCGCAATCCGCGGATGGCCCAGATGGTCCGCACCTGGGAACGGTTCAGCCCCGACAAACAAGCGCAATTAACCCGCGATGCCGAGACGTTTTTAGCTACGCTTGACTGATTTGCAGCGCTCCGAGCAGTATTTCACTTGGTCCCAGTCGCGCGCCCATTTCTTGCGCCACGCAAACGGGCGCGCGCAAGTCAGGCAAATCTTGCCCGGGAAATCGCCCTTGCGGACCATTTTAGCCATCGCCAAGCGCCTCGCTCAGCATCGCCAGCAGCGGCAATCGCGCCCGTAATTTGACCGCCAGCAGCGCCGTGCCGCTGACCTTGCGCTGCACAAACAGCGTGTCGGCTGGGGGGAGATGCCAGGTTGCCCGGTCCGCCGCAATGGTCTGGACATGGCCGCGCAGCACATCAACAAATGAACGATCGGCAAAATCGAACAAGCCGGGGCGGCCCAGTTGCGCGATCAGAACCTCGATCATGGCATCCAGCGAGCGGGCGTGGCGCAGCGCTACTTGCGGCGAAATAAATCCGGCGACCTGGAGGGCCGCCACCAGCCCTGCCCGGTCCTGCGCCAGACCAGCCTCCATCAAGCGGCGATAGGCTACAACCGTCGCTGGCGGCACCGCCCGCGCAGCCCCAAAATCGAGCAACACGATCCGGCCAGTGTCAGCCTGCCAGCGGTAATTGGCAAAATTGGGATCGGTCTGCATGAACCCAAATTCGAACAGCTCGCGCAGCACCAGTCCGAGCAAATCCGCCATCGCCTCGTCACGGATGGCTTGCGGCGCAGCCCCCAGCGTCTCGATCGGTTCGCCCGCAACGAAGTCCATTGCGAGCACCCGCGCGCCGCTCAGTTCGGGCAGGCTGGCGGGTATTACAAACCGCTGGGATCCTGCCAGCAGCGCGCGATACTGCGCCATCTGCTCGGCCTCGCGCAGATAGTCGGCCTCTTCATGCAATTGCCGCTTTGCCTCAGTCAGCAGCGGCGTGATATCGAGCGCGGCGGGGAGCAAGCCCGAGATGCGCAGCAGTGTTGCGACATTGTCGACATCGGCGGCGATGCTGTCTGCCACGCCGGGATACTGCACTTTGATCGCGAGCACGCGCCCATCAGGCAAAGTAGCCCGGTGGACTTGCCCGATCGAGGCGGCGGCAATTGGCGTCGTCTCAAAGCTGGCAAAGCGCTGCCGCCAACCCGCGCCCCACTGTGCCACCAGCACTTGATTGAGCTGCGCTGGCGGCATGAAGTGCGCCGCATCGCGCAGCCGGGCCAGGATCGCGGTCAATTCTGCCGGGAGCACATCGCCCGCGTCCAGCGAGATCATCTGACCCAGCTTCATCGCCGCGCCGCGCAGCCGTGAGAGTTGCTCGGTCGCCCGCATGGCATTGCCCGGAGTCAGCAGCAGGTCCGACAAATGCGGCCGCTCACCCCGCGCCAGCCGCCGCACGCCTTCAGCCAGCATGCCCCCGGCTACACCGCCTGCTAACTGCCCAAAGCCTGCCAGCCGGGACAGCCGGGCACTGGGTACTTTGCGGTACCGCCGGTCGCTCATCGCAACCATGCTTTCAAGCGCGGGCGAAAGCGCAGGAACGAGCTATACGCTGCCTCCAGCGTGCGCGCCAAAGGCAGCCACTGTGCGGCTAGGCCAAGCGGACGCAACACGGGAATCGCGCGCCACATCGCGGCAAACGCCGCGGCGCCTGACAGCGTGACGCCATTCTCCACCGCATGGAACCGCGCCAGCAACACCGCCCGGTCCAGCGGGCAGGCCGCCGCTGGATCAGCCGCATCGACAAACCGAATCCGGCCCGCGCGGTCCAGCCAGCGCATCAGCGCAATTTCGCGGGCGCAGAGCGGGCAAGCACCGTCGTGAAATACGGTCAGGCCCCGGTATGCTTGCGCGTCAGGCGCAGTGGGATCAGCGGAAGGCCAGGACATGCTTGAGCTAATGGGCCATAAGCTGTGCCTTGGCGACCTGCCCATTAGGGAACAGCTGCGCGTCCTGACCCAAAGGTCAGCTTGCTTGCCGTCAGCGCGGCGTCCAACGAACCTTATGACCAAACCATCCCTCCCTCGCCCGCTGATCGCTTTTGGTTTGGCTGGCCTGTTGCCGCAGGCGATTTGCCTGGCAGCGGTGCTGCACGGCGGACCCGAGCGCTGGTTCGCGCTTGCCGCAGCGTGCTTCTATGCCGCGCTGATCCTGTCTTTTCTGGGCGGGCTATGGTGGATGGCCGCGCTGCTGGGCGGACCTGGCGCAAACTGGGTTTACGGACTGGCAATCACGCCTAGCCTGATCGGCTTGGCGGCGCTGTTGCCATGGAGCTTTGGGTGGAATTGGCCAGGCCCGTCGCTGGCAATTCTGGGGCTAGCGCTGCTGCTCAGCCCGTTGATCGATCGCACACTCGCTCAATATGTGGCTTTCCCCGCTGGCTGGCTGCGGCTGCGGGTGATTATGGCTGGTCTGCTGGGGGGCATGACCTTGATCATCGCAGCCAATACTATGTAGCCTGCAGCGTTCAAGCGCCCACTTTTTCGTCGGCGCTAGGATGATTGCCCGCACGCTGCGGGATGAACACAATCAGCAGCGCCATCGCAGTCAGCAAGGCTGTCGTCGCCAGCGGTCGGCTGAGGTCCAACCCGCCTTTGGCCAGCGGCTTGTCGAGGAAGTCTCCCACGGTAGCGCCCAGCGGGCGGGTCAGAATGAATGCTGCCCAGAACAGCACGACGTGTGAAATGGCGCTTCGGTAGTACAGCATAGCGAGCACCAGCAACCCCGCCCCGAACACCAGTGCGCCGCCGCCATAGCCCAGTCCGACATCGGCGATCCAATCGCCCAGCGCGGTGCCCAGCGTCTGCGAAAAGGTGATGGTAATCCAGTAAAACGTCTCATCGCGCGGCGCGGTGATCTGGTTGACCGAAACCGATCCGGTGGTCCGGTACCACACCGCCAGCGAGGCCAGCACGCAAGCCAGCAGCAGGATCGATCCGCCCGGATAACCGATGCCCAGCGAGCGTGTGCAGAAATCGGCCAGCGTGGTTCCGGCGGTGGTCGAGGCGACGATCGTGGCCCAGTACAGCCACGGCCTGAAGTTGCGCGCCCGGACTTGCAGCCAGACCAGCGCCAGCAGCACGAAGCCGAACAGCGCGGTTCCGATCAGATAGCCGTTGACCCCGCCTTGACCGGCTTGCGGCGTGGTTTCACCCAGCCACGACATCGAGACGCTATCGCCGCCGGTTTCCCCCAGTGTGGTCGCCAGAATTTTGATGATCCAAAAGCCAAGAGTGACTGCGGGAACCTTGCTCAGCGCGGCAGTTTTTGCACTAGAGGCCAAGCCTGGCTCGCCGGTGACAACGGTCATAGTCATTTCCTTAACGCTCATCCCAGTTAGCTGCCCTGCCTGCCACACCTTGCCGAAATCACCCGCACAAAATGCGGTCAAGCCGCGAACGGGGCCCGCTGTCCCCCTCGAGCGAAACGCTGTGGCACAGTTGCAAGCTTGGCGGTAAAGCCGCGCAGATGAGCAGTTGGGGCAGCATCGGGCTTTTATTCGCTGGCGCGATGGCGGGCCTTATCAACACGCTTGCCGGTGGCGGACCCGTCTTGACGCTGATGGCTTTGACGCTGTTCGGGCGTGATCCGCGGCTCGCCAACCTAACTTCAACCGTTGCGCTGGTGCCAGGCCAGTTGCTGACTTCGAACAGTGTGTGGCGCCGCGATGCTGGTACCGTTCGGCTGACCGGGTTGCTGGTTGCAACGGCGGTTATTGGTGGAGCAGCCGGAGCATGGCTGCTGATCGCCACACCGCCGCAGCAGTTGGGCCGGATCGTGCCACGACTGGTGTTGTTTGCCACCGCAGCTTACGCGTTCGGGCCGCAGCAACCCGCAGATGGCTCCGCCGCCCAAACAGCAGTCCGGCTGCCGCGCGCGCCTAGCCTCCCCATCGGTCAGGTTGGTTCGGGTTTCCTTAAGGTGGCAGCGGCTTTACAGTGCAGCGAAGCTCCGCCGCCCTTGCCAGACCGCGATCCATGCCTGTGCGCTCGTGGCGCTGCTCGCGTTTGGCATGGCCCGCAAAAGTCTGGCCGATAGTCCGGCTGCCGCGCCGGCCTCGCTCGACGTTACCATCACTGGTATCAAATCGGACAAGGGCGTGATCCAGCTAGCGCTATGCCCGCCGGGGGCCGGGTTTCCGGATTGCAAGTCGAAGGTTGTGCGCACCGCCGCTCTGACGATTGTGGGTGGGGCTGCGCGGACGACGCTGACTGGCCTCGCGCCGGGCAGTTATGCGGTCAGCGTGTTCCACGATGCCAATGCGAATGCCAAGCTCGACACGTTCGCCGGGATCCCGAAAGAGGGCTACGGTTTTTCGCGCAACCCACCGTTCAAACCGCGCGCACCGAAATTTAGCGAAGCCGAAATCACCGTATCAGGCGCAGCGAGCACCAAAATCAAGCTGCGTTATATTCTTTGACTGGCCCAGCCAGTGTTTGTCCCGATGACCCGCCGAGCTGGATCGTCGCCCGAGTGGGAATTGTTGCCAACAGCGGGTGGATTTGTAACGGCCCTGCGCCGGTCACATGAGAGTTTAACGCTCGATCAAGCAGGCCGATTTGCAGCATCCTGTAAGCTTTCAAATGCCAACAAAAATAGCCCCACTGATCACAGTGAGGCTGACTTTTCTTTGTAAATGAATGGGTTTTTTGGTGGTTGCGGGGGTAGGATTTGAACCTACGACCTTCAGGTTATGAGCCTGAGCCGAAGCTATTTTCGATCCTCTTGATTGTGAAGGAAAATCTGCCATAAGTGGCTGAATATCGCGATTTTTGATTGGACAACTACGTCCTTGCGGAGACAGCGAATGACAAGCGCAGCGCAATCGACCACGGACACAGTGCGGACACGGCAGAGTCGACAAGGCCTATCCGATCAATTGGTGCGTGATGCCGAACCATCCAGCAAAGGCAATCGAATCATCTACGATACGAAGTTGCCCGGCTTTGGAGTGCGCATAACGGCAAACGGCGTCCGCTCTTTCGTCTTAAACTATCGGTTCAAAGGTCGAGAACGCCGCATTACCATCGGACAATACCCCACCTGGAAACTCTTGGCGGCGCGGAAGCACGCTGAGCATCTTCGGCGGCAAGTCGATCTCGGCATTGACCCGCTAGACCAAAGGATTGCGGAGCGTACCGCCCCTACTGTCCGCGACCTGTTCGACCGGTATGCTGCTGAACACCTGCCGACAAAAGCTCCGCGCTCCGCTGCGGACGACCGGTCGATGTGGGCTAATGACATTCTTCCCGCGCTCAGTGGGCGCAAGGTCGCGGATTTGACCTCGACCGATTGCGATGATCTGCACCGCGCTATCAGCATAATGCGGCCCACTCGTGCGAACCGGGTGATTGAGGTACTCCGCAAGGCGCTCAATCTCGCCATACGGTGGCAATGGATTGAGCGAAATCCTGCATCCGGTGCGCGCAGAAACCCCGAGCTTAAGAGAACACGTTACCTGAGCCGGGAAGAGATCGGCAGGCTGGTGCGGGCGCTCGAGGACCATCCAGAGCGGGTATCAGCTGATGCCTTGCTATTCATGTTGCTCACTGGCTGCCGCCGAGGTGAGGCGCTGAACGCGAAGTGGAGCCAGATGGACTTGCAGCGTCGCATCTGGACCAAATCTAGCATGGAAACTAAACAGCGCCGCGAACATCGCGTGCCATTCTCGACCGCCGTGGGGGCCCTTCTCGAACGAAGACGCGCCAAGCAGTCCGGGGCTTTCATATTCCCCGGGAGACTCGGCGCGCCACTCTGCGAAGTCCGGCGGACGTGGTGCAAGGCCTGCGAGGTGGCGGGCTTAGAGAGAGTGCGCATCCATGACCTACGTCATACATTTGCCAGCCTACTCGCGTCGTCAGGCCAATCGTTACTGGTCGTAGGTGAACTGCTTGGCCATTCCAGCCCGCAAACGACTAAGCGCTATGCCAATCTCTACGATGATTCGCTGCGCATCGCCGCCGAGAGCATCCCGCACTTTATTCAGTTGAGCGATCGCAGCTAGACGATCACTCTGAGTGACATTGAGTGCCATCGGATGCCATGTGCACAAAAACGCTTGCGCGGCGGCATAAGCAGTGCATCTCTAGCTACGCGGGGCCGCCCGGAAACAGACAACACACACGGCAACACACGGAGAGCTGATCGATTAAGAAGTCCCACCTGTTTTTTTAAAGCGAGCTCACACGGTAAGATCCTGAAGGATACCGGCGCATCGCAAGGCAGGTAACAAGATTGGGCACGATCACATAAATCATCCAGCCAGCAACGATTGAGCAAAATGGCCTCGCACCCTCGATCAACGCGGGTGCTGGTTTTGCATTCATTGTGAAGCCTCGCCCCAGCTCTCGGAGTTGTGGTGATGAACCAACAAAATTCGGCCAATGAATACCTTAAGCCGGCGGAAGCTGGCCAGATCCTCCGTCGTAGTCTGCGCACTTTAGCGAGGATGCGGCAGGAAGGGCGAGGACCGAAGTACCATCGCGAAGGCGGATTAGTCCTCTATCGGCGCGCTGATCTAAACGATTGGTACTCCCTGTTCACGGTTACGCCACCAAGGTCGGTCGCGTGATGCGGTGCGCAGCTCGCACCGCAGCGGCAGCGAGGAGCGTACTGCGCGCCTCGTCCCTAGGCGATCTTCGCAACTCAGCCTGTGAGAGGGGGGTCTTTGTAGCACCCCCCTCCAGAAATACTGTCAAGGGATATTCGGCATGATGCCAATCTACCGTGGGTTCGACGGCCTAGACGTGAGTTTCCGGGGCGAAATATCCGAACATTTTTGCGCCGAATTGCAGGCAGCAAAGGAATGGGCTCAATCGACGCATCAGGACACGTGTCTAACCTACGCGGGCACAAAATTGCTCGTCGCGGAAAGCGGGGCTCGGGGCGGTT
>JANMBA010000245.1:0-2064 GCA_031360105.1 Novosphingobium sp. | reverse complement strand
CGGTTCTGCGTGACTGACGATGACCTCGTAATCATGGCGTCGGAAAGCGGCGTGCTGCCGATCAAGGAAGACAATATCGTGCGCAAGTGGCGGCTGCAGCCCGGGCGCATGTTGCTGATCGATCTGGAGGCAGGCCGGATCATTGAGGATGAGGAACTGAAGGCCCAGCTGGCCGGGGCCGAGCCCTACGAAAGCTGGCTGGAAGCCGCGCAGTATAAGCTCAAGGACCTCGAAGTAGCTGCGCCTGAGCTGGCGCAAACCCCCAACGAGGCGACCTCGCTATTGGATCGCCAGCAGGCGTTTGGCTATACTCAGGAAGACCTGTCACGGTTCCTTGAACCGATGGCCCGGAATGGCGACGATCCGCTCGGCTCGATGGGCACCGATACCCCGATTGCAGTCCTTTCGGACCGGTCGCGGCTGCTCTACGATTATTTCAAGCAGAACTTTGCGCAGGTCACCAATCCGCCGATCGATCCGATCCGCGAGGAGCTGGTGATGAGCCTGGTCAGCATGATCGGCCCGCGCCCCAACCTGCTGGGCATGGAGGCCGGGACGCACAAGCGGCTCGAGGTTGACCAGCCGATTCTGACCAACGAGGATGTCGCCAAAATCCGCTCGGTCGAGGCTGCGCTTGATGGCGCGTTCCGCACCGAGACGATTGACTGCACGTGGGTTGCGGCCAGCGGCGCGGGCGGGCTTGAGCTGGCGCTCAAGGAAATGTGCTGGGCCGCGACCGAGGCGGTGCTGCAGGACAAGAACATCCTGATCCTGTCTGACCGCGCCCAAGGCCCGGGGCGGATCGCCATGCCCGCACTGCTGGCCACGGCGGCAGTGCATCATCACCTCGTCCGGCAGGGCCTGCGGATGCAGACCGGACTGGTGGTCGAAACCGGCGAAGCGCGCGAAGTACATCATTTCTGCGCGCTGGCAGGCTACGGCGCCGAAGCGATCAACCCTTATGTGGCGTTTGAAACGCTGGAGGAGCTGCGCGTCCGCAAGGATATGCCGCACGACGCCAAAGTGGTGCAGAAAAACTACATCAAGGCGGTCGGGAAGGGTATTTTGAAGGTGATGTCCAAGATGGGCATCTCGACGTACCAATCATACTGCGGCGCGCAGATATTCGACGCCGTCGGGCTGTCGTCGGCATTTATCGAGCGATATTTCACTGGCACTGCCACCACGATTGAGGGGATTGGCCTGGCCGAAGTGGCAGAGGAAGCAGTGCACCGCCACGATGTGGCGTACGGCGAGAATCCGATCTACCGCTCGATGCTCGATGTCGGCGGCATGTATGGCCTGCGGCTGCGTGGCGAAGAACATGCCTGGACTGCCGAAAACGTCGCCAGCCTGCAACACGCGGTGCGCGGCAACGTCCCCGAAAAATACGCCGAATTTGCTCGCACGATCAACGATCAGACGAGCCGGATGCTGACCATTCGCGGGCTGATGGAATTGAAGCCGGCCGCGCAGCCGCTGGATTTGACGGAGGTCGAACCCGCCAGCGAAATCGTCAAGCGCTTCGCCACCGGGGCGATGAGCTACGGCTCGATCAGCTGGGAGGCGCACACCACCCTGGCAGTCGCGATGAACCGGATCGGCGGAAAATCGAATACCGGCGAAGGCGGCGAGGACCCGGTGCGATTCAAACCGCTGGCTAACGGCGATTCGATGCGCTCGTCGATTAAGCAAGTTGCCTCTGGGCGGTTTGGCGTGACCACCGAATATCTGGTCAATGCCGACGATGTGCAGATCAAGATGGCACAAGGCGCCAAGCCTGGCGAAGGCGGGCAATTGCCCGGCTACAAGGTTGACAAGACGATCGGTGCGGTCCGCCATTCGACCCCCGGGGTCGGCCTCATCTCGCCCCCGCCGCATCACGATATCTATTCGATCGAAGACCTCGCGCAGCTGATACATGATCTTAAGAACGTCAATCAGACCGCGCGGATTTCGGTCAAGCTGGTGTCCGAGGTTGGCGTGGGCACGGTCGCAGCGGGCGTTTCCAAGTGCAAGGCCGATCACATCACGATCTCGGGCTATGAAGGCGGGACCGGCGCA